>NZ_JAHGAH010001088.1:0-766 GCF_030248475.1 Vibrio sp. D173a | reverse complement strand
GGTTGAGCTATCCATTCACCAGCCAAATCTATAAAGTGCAAATCATTCTATCAATAGCGCAGTTTCACCAAAGCAATCGAGGGCCACAATGCATCTCTACACATGGAAAAAACAGTACAGCTTGGATGTAGAAGAGCTCGATCTTCAACACAAAAACCTATTGGCGATGATCAATAAACTGATCATGTTTCAGAACGAATCTAAAGCGATTGTGCGCCGCTTAATTGATGAAGTAATTGCTTACGCAGAGTTTCACTTTTTAAGTGAAGATAACATTATGATGATCACCCATTACGATGGGTTCGAGCAGCACCAAAAGGTTCACCAAATGCTGCTCAAAAAACTAAGAAACAAATATACGCATTACGTCAATGGCCAACTCGATTTGAAAGAAATCATCGTTTTTATGGCGAGATGGCTCATCGACCACATTATCGCGGAGCAAAATGATCGCGCTTTAGCAAGATACTTACGCTCTTCAGATAAGTACCGTCATCTGCTAACTATGGAGAGTTGTGGTTAAGTCCCAAAAGTTGTTAACAATACGAATTGCCAAAGCGCGGACATCAACAAGCTAACCAATACCACCGAATTGATAGGACATTTCGGTGGCCTGACAAGAATAATCCCAGAGCTTATCAGTAACTTCCTGATTCAGTGCCGTATCCTTTAGCCGCTCTTTCACAGGGCGTCCGCGAATACCAAACTTTGGACCGATAAAATCCACACTTTGGTATTCTTGCGCGCAACACGCCATAAGTAAGGG
>NZ_JAHGAH010001087.1:0-748 GCF_030248475.1 Vibrio sp. D173a | reverse complement strand
TACCCGTATGGTGAAAAAGAGCAGACAGAGTTTCTCAACTTAACAGACCTACAGTACAACACCGTGCATGCCATGAATGAAAAGTTCTATGACGAAATCAATGCTCTTATCCAGTACGAGCCTGTTGAGATTTGGGACCAAGAATGGATTGCGATGGCAAAAGATCTAGGCATTGAAAAAGGTAAGGCGTTTGCTCCTGATGAGCGCATGAAGTCGATTCTTTCTGAAGCTGCAAAAATTGCTACAGCGGAAGCGCGTGCAACTTACTTTTACCCAGAAGAGAACATGAAGGTATATGACGACCGACATTGGTTTACTCCTCTTATTTCTGGACATGAGTTCCTGGATGAAAATGGAGTAGTGTCGATTGATGAGAGAGCGACCTTCCACTTTATGGCGACGGGTATTACACCTGACATGGTGACAAATACCGTGGGTAAAGGTTCGGCGTACCTACTTGCGACACGCGATGGTGACGACCAGCTTCTTGATGGTGGAGAGCACTACACAGTGACACTGCCAAAAGACGTACCTGTGGCGAACTTCTGGTCCTTCATGGTATACGACAACCAAACGCGTTCAATGTTAGAGACGGATCAAAAGTCAGCCGGAGTCGATGGATTAAATAAAGCTCTCCGAAAAAATGAAGATGGTTCGGTCACTATCCACTTCGCGCCAACGGCACCAAAAGGCTGGGAAGACAACTGGGTTCAGACCATGCCAAACAAAGGCTACAACGTTATTTTCA
>NZ_JAHGAH010001086.1:0-588 GCF_030248475.1 Vibrio sp. D173a | reverse complement strand
TCTCTACCGTAGCGTTTGTCTCCTTCTTGACACTATTAACTGGACAAGCCTTCTCTGCCACACAGTATGCCCTGCTCGCGTCACTCGGTAACTTTGGCCGCACAACATTGGCTTCATTCAGTGGTGAACTGGTTGATTACCTCAATGACTGGTCGCTGTTTTTCATTATTACCGCACTCATGGTCGTACCGAGCTTGATCATGCTCTACTCTTTGAGGCATTTTTTCGCTCGATTATTAGAAGAAGCACGTCACCAAAAATAGTCATCCATTCAAAGAGAGCCAAACAGCTCTCTTTTTATCCCCCCCCACACAATATGTATGACAAATATGTTCCAACTTTCCTCAAAACTTGCAAAGTTTTAGTGTCAACTTCATAAATCCAATTCCTGTTGATAGTGCAATACAGATCACTCAATCTTGCAAAAACGTTTGCTTCGTACATCAAACATTCAATTTATCTATAAAATGGGCAGCAATCGCTAAATCAATAGATTTTTAAATACATCCAGTTGCACTACACCCTTAAAGTTCCCTCATTTAGATCATTTGTGTGATCAAAGTCACTATATTATTTTAAGTTTGCACA
>NZ_JAHGAH010001085.1:0-656 GCF_030248475.1 Vibrio sp. D173a | reverse complement strand
TTCGCATCGAAGATCACCGCAATACGATCCGAAGCAAATTGACGCATCATGCTGCGCAACATGTTCACCACACCATAAACAGCATTGGTAGGAATATCACCATTACTCATGGTGCCCGGGTAAGCATGGAACGCGCGATATAGGTAAGAAGAGCCATCAATTAGAATCAATGGATTATCAGGAATACGAGCCATAGTGTTTGTGTATCCAGTAATAAGTACAGAAATGATGGAGTAAGAATGCCACGTATGGTGACGGGATTCCACGTTGTCGATCGGTAACCGTAGAATGGGTTGTGTTTGTTATAAACAGAATCTTGTTATTTTTTGTTCCACAAGCCGCCTCATCTGTGGATAACTCTGTTTATATTATTTATCCACCCTGTTGAGAAGTTGGTAAAATGAAACAAAAATACACCGCAAACCATTGAAAATAAAAAATAAAAATAGAGATCGAACATATGATCAACGATCTTTTTTCGATCTTGCGTTGTGGAAAAGAATATTGATGAGGATTTATGCATGGACCTTTATGGTGCTAAATATGCATCTTGTTGAAATGGAGACAGAAAAAAAGCGACACCCGAGGATGTCGCCTAGCAAAAAGCGGTGAAGCTATTCAATTGAATACCACAGCTTAACCAAAAAGCTATAAAT
>NZ_JAHGAH010001084.1:0-714 GCF_030248475.1 Vibrio sp. D173a | reverse complement strand
ATACTTGGCTTTGTCTCATCTATATAAGAGTTGTAAACATCTATATAGCCATGAGAACTTGAATCACTTGGTCAAGCTAATGGGAGTTTACCCCCCTGGGACGGTAGTTCAGTTATCTAATGACTCTATCGGTATTGTTATTTCAGTAAATGCCGATCATATTCTTTATCCAAATGTCTTAATCTATGATCCGAGCGTACCTAGTACTCAAGCGCCGATCATTGACCTTGCAAGTAAAGATATAAAGATTGCGAGTGCCGTGCATCCAAGTAAATTACCAGAGCAAGTTCAAGAGTACCTTAATCCTAGGGCTAGAATTACCTACTTTTTCGAGAGTAATGCTTAACTTATCCACAGGTGTGTGTGGGTAATTTGTACAAATGTTGAGTGTATTATTGTACAAATAAGCCTTTGGGCGATATTTGCCCACTTAGCCTCTTTTTCTGTATTTTTCTTTAATAAAAGCTTGCCAATGTGAGGAGCATCTCTATAATGCCGCCTCACTGACACGGCAGACGCCACAAGGCTTCAGCGAAGAATGTTAGTTCGGCAACTAGCTTAAAGCGATATTTCGCTTCTACTTTTAGAAAGTAGAAATTAATTTTCAAAAAGTGTTTGACACTGAGAATTAAGTCGCTAGAATGGCCGCCTCTTCCGAAGTGATGTAAGTCACAACGAAGAGAAGCTCTTTAACAATTTAAACCTATCAATCTG
>NZ_JAHGAH010001083.1:0-1003 GCF_030248475.1 Vibrio sp. D173a | reverse complement strand
AGGGTTGGGTGAAGACTTAGGCGAGCCGGATAACATTTGTTTCCCTGTTGCTGATACACTGATGCCAACAGCAAAAGAGTCAGTCGGCCAGATACTACTAAGTATGATGGATGAGACAGCAGAGCAACCAAGTCCGCTATTCATTCGTAATATCGTCGAAGACATGCTCGATAAATTGCACGCTAAAGATCAGTACCCATGCGTTGCCTTAGAACTTGAGTTCTACCTCATCGACAAAAAACGCGGCGAGATGGGCACTCTGCAAACCGCTATTAACCCAACCAAAAAGTCACGTGAGAAAGATACCGAGGTGTACGACCTAGACGGCCTTGATGACTACGCAGATTTTCTCTCAGATCTTAACAAGGTCGCCCAAGAACAAGGGTTAAATACCTCAGGTGCGCTCTCTGAATCCGCACCGGGGCAATTTGAGATTAACTTTAACCACTCAAAAGACGTGCTCAAAGCGTGTGATGAAGTGATCATCGCTAAGCGTCTTATCCGCCAGATCGCCCACCAGCACGGTTTTGATGCCACGTTTATGGCTAAGCCATTTGGCGACCAAGCCGGTAATGGCATGCACATTCACCTTAGCTTGGTGGATGCACTCGGTAACAATCACTTTAGCCAAACCGATGGTGAAGCCAGTGACCTCTTTTATCAAACCATGGCCGCGATGTTGGCTCAGACATCCGATTCCATGGCATTGATTTGTCCTAACGTAAACTCTTACCGCCGTTTTGTCCCTGGCGCTTACGTACCTACGAAAGCCGATTGGGGAGAAAACCACCGTGGTGTTGCGATGCGAGTGCCCATCAGCGATAGCAAAAATCGCCGAATAGAACATCGTATAGCAGGAGCTGACGTTAACCCTTATATTCTCGCTGCAGTAGTACTTTCCGCGGTATTAGCGAGTGAAAACTATACCAAAGACCAATGTCCTAAAGCCCTCAGTGATGATGCAATTGACCTACCACTGCGTATGTCAGAGGCACTTGACCAG
>NZ_JAHGAH010001082.1:0-1259 GCF_030248475.1 Vibrio sp. D173a | reverse complement strand
AAACCAAGGCTCCAGTACCTACACCAACGAGCATACCTAGGCCAAGGATCGAGCCGATCACAGGCCAAGCAACGTTGATACCCGCTAGGCCATCGGCACCGACAAAGCGACCAATGAAAATGCCATCGACGACTTGGTATAAGCCATTGACCAGCATTGCAGCCACGGTTGGGATTGTGTAGCGCCAAAACTGGCGACTGATTGACTGACTCATCTTCTACTCTTACTTTCTGCTGTTATCTCACTACCAATGAGTGAGTGATGACGTTTCTGCTGTCCTTGAAACTTATGTTCATCCTGCTGATCACTTAGTTAACCAGACTAACTAAATAATCAAATTTTTACTTTAATGCTTTGCTTAGCAATAGGTTTAACTGCTTTGCTTCGTCTTCAGTTAATTGACTCTCTAGCGTGTTCGCCATTACCTGATAGATTTTGCTCTCTTCTTCTAGACCAGTTTCTGCTTTTGCTGTCAGCACAAGCAATTTAGATCGTGCATCCTCTGGACTGGGCATTCGCTCGACTAAACCTTTTCGCTCTAAACGCTGAACCATAGTTGTCGCCGAAGGCTTAGTGACCAGCATCTCTTCAGCAAGGTCCGTTAGTCGAATTGGCTCTTTAGACGCTTGAATCACTTTAAGGTAGTCGTACTCATTAAAGCTCAGCTGTCCAATCGGATCCTCTTTTAACTGCGTTCGCCATATCTTAGAGGCAAAGCGTTCTATCTTTTCTAGGTTTTCGTTCAACATCTATTCTTCGAACAACCAATATTTAATTAGCAATGCTAACTATTGTAATCGTCATTGATTAAATTGCAATCAGAAAAAGTGTGCCACATAAAACTAATCAATAGCGGCTTCTTGGTACGAGTTAGGAGTGAATCAGTCTGTCAGCGATCAGTTCGCTTCAGCTTGCTCTTGTTCTAATTTGGCCTGAGCAATGCGCTCTTCTTTAATCTCGGTAAAAATATTACCTAACTCAAGGAAAGAGTAGCGATGTTCAACATACTCATAAACGTTGAATGAGACGGCCAGTTTGTAGAGAGAGATCGCATTCGCGTAGTCACCACGCATGTGGTAGCGCTTCGCCAAGTAGAAGTAGGTTTCGGTTAGGCGTTGAGCCAACAACGTGTTGTCTCGCGTACCCGTTAGGATTGCCTTAAAGGCCTGCTCTTCTGAGATCTCATCGAGCATGATAGCGACCAAAACCCATCCCCACTGTTCATCACGATCTTGGTAGCGCGATTTCAGATCTTGTAG
>NZ_JAHGAH010001081.1:0-364 GCF_030248475.1 Vibrio sp. D173a | reverse complement strand
CCGCCAGACAATACTTTTACTGCAGGACCGATTGCTAGGAAAGCAATGATCGCACAGATCATACCGATGATACCGGCAGAGAAGTTGTTCACTAGCATTTCGAAGCCGCTCTTCACTTTACCGTGAACTGCTTCATCGAATTTCTTAATTGCGATACCACCAAGAGGACCAACAATCATCGCACCCATGAACATTGGAATGTCCGTACCTACGATAACACCCATTGTTGTGATAGCACCTACTACCGCACCACGGTCGCCGCCAACCATTTTACCACCGGTGTAACCGATAAGTAGAGGCAGCACGTAAGTGATCATCGGGCCAACCATAGACGCTAACGTTTCGTTAGGAAGCTAACCAGTTG
>NZ_JAHGAH010001080.1:0-653 GCF_030248475.1 Vibrio sp. D173a | reverse complement strand
CGATATCGTGAAAGTAAAAGTGATGGAAGTGGACGTGCAGCGTAAGCGTATTGCGCTAAGCATGCGTATGAAAGACGAGCCGGGACAAGATAAGCGTGCTCAACGTTCATCGGCGCCTCGCTCGCAAGGTCGTCAATCGCAAGGTGGTCAGCGTCGTCGTGAAGAGCCTCAACAGAACGGTGCTATGGGTGGCGCGTTTGCGGCAGCCTTTGCAAAAGCGAAGAAGTAACGCTTCGCGATAGTGGAGTGAGCAGCTAGAAAAGTGTTTGGATCATAGTAGGCCTAAAGCTATAAAAGCTTTCTTCTAGACATAAGAACGTGCTCCTAGCTAAAAAAGCTTGCTCCTAAAAACAGAAAACCTGCATCGCCACTGGCATGCAGGTTTTTTATTATGTTCAAAAAGGTTTGGCGATATCAGTTGTTAGAGCACAACCAATACCTCAGATGGCTTATGAGGCGCAACAGCATGGCCATAGTGATACTTAATGACCTTACGTCGTTGTTCCATCTGCCCTTCTCGAATCGCCGCATCAAGAATGTGCTTGGGCAATCGAAAACGCATGGTGTACCCCTTTCCTTGATCAGCACTATAACTGCTCAGTGCCAATAAGCTGAACAACCTATCAAATGGATCTTTAGGCTCTTCTTGGTTT
>NZ_JAHGAH010000108.1:0-59562 GCF_030248475.1 Vibrio sp. D173a | reverse complement strand
ATTACGCAACAAAGCCTCTTGACGCTGTCGTGCCGCTCGCTGTGCTGTGGTTTCTTGAGTTTCTTGAGTTTCTTGAGTTTCTTGAGTTTCTTGAGTTTCTTCCGAACTAACAGGCGCTGATTGATATCGCATGTAGGCATTCCGATAAAAAATAAATAAAAGAATACCAGTGGTTTTATAAATTTCATGACCCAACTATTTAAATAGTAATTTTTACTAATAAAAAACTCACAATGAATTAATTTTTAATGTTAATTGTGTCTATAAAGTTTTTTTGAATGGTTTAAATCAAATTTAATAATAAGTGTGATTGTTGTTGAGTTAAGTATTTGTTTTATAAATGAAAAGCTATTAATTAACGTCGGCTTAATTTTTATTTAAGGGGGCCCGTCAGCCCCTTAAATGCTTTAAGTTACGTGCCTTGCTCAAAACTCTCCATGCCTTATAATCAATGGCTTTATAACAAAATAACTAAAAAACTGTAGCTAGGTGACATATATGGATATCAATCAATTAGAAACCCCCTCGTTATTTGTGGATATCGATAAGATGAAGACAAATATTAAGGCAATGCAGCAACGCATAAATGATTTGGGTTTAACTCTACGTCCCCACACTAAAGCACACAAAATCCCGGCGATTGCGCAAATGCAATTAGACACTGGAGCGCAGGGGATTTGTGTGGCCAAATTAGGTGAAGCAGAAGTGATGGCGCAAGGTGGCATTAAGGATATTCTCATAACCACGCCTATTGCGGGACAAAAGAAAATTCAGCGTTTAATCACTCTGCATCAAGATCATCCTGACGCCCGTTTTATTCAGGTGATTGACGATTATTATCACGTTGTAGAAATTGCAAAAGCCGCATCAGCGGCAAATCTTTGTGTTGAGTTGATGATTGAGGTGGAAAGCGGTCAGCAGCGCTGCGGTGTTCAGGTTGGTGATGATTTAGTGCAGCTTATCCACGCGATTCAAAGTACGGATGGTGTCAGCTATGCCGGCCTCCAAGCTTATAGCGGACACTTACAACATGTTAAGGGCTATTGTTCGCGAAATGAGCAGGCGAGATCGGTTGTGGTGCCTTTGTTTGATTTCATTACATCTACTTTAGAGCCTCAAGGTATGACACCTCAGATAATTAGCGGAGGAGGGACAGGGACATATGCAGCCTATCAGGGGTTAGGCTACAGTGAGATTCAAGCGGGTTCGTACCTTTTTATGGATGCGGCTTACCTTGCTATTGGAGACGAAACTAATGCGACCGAGAATCAGCAGTTTTCTCCTGCACTTAAAGTGCTAAGCACCGTGATTAGTCAGCCAACACCTTCGCGTACCGTGATTGATGCAGGGATGAAATGTCTTTCTATTGATCTTGGCATGCCTATTGTTGAGGGCAGTGAAGGAGTAAGGTATCAAACTGGCGGTGATGAACACGGTATCCTTCATCATGAAGAAGGTTGCGAGATTTTTGAACTTGGACAGCAAGTTATTCTGTTGCCAAGCCACTGTGATACAACATTGAATAACTTTGATACTTTGTATGCCGTGCAAAACGGAAAAGTGATCTGTCAATGGACAATCGAAGGGCGTGGGCGCTCAGATTAAGAGCACAGTATTCACTTACCGTTGAAAATTACTCAAAACACGAATCAATATAAAAACGGCAGTTTGCACAGAGTGATGTTAGCTCGCATCATTTTGACACTGACTGCTGTTTCATCAAATCACTACAAGCTTACCCTTATTCAATAGCAAGCGGCACATGACATCGTTTAAATTTGTGTAAATTAAGTATTTCAAAGTATCGCAATCCGACTTTTTACCAACTTAAAAAATAGTTATTGATAGATTTAAGCGGATAAGAATGTTCTTTTAGTTATATTGCCTGTCAGTCTCTCTGATTTTGTGGTTACTTTTACATCATGACGGTTGATGCTTAACCTGTTAATGTATTTGTGTTAGGCATGTTTTGGTGATTTCTCTACCAAAGTTTTTCTAGTTTAGTTAGAGCTAATTATCTGAGGTTTTGCACAAACTCTCAGTGATACTTTAGGTTTTTCTGAATATAAAAATCGAGACTGTGGGTAAGAGAGGAATATAATTTCCCTTTTATTCAGAGTCTAACCGCTGCTTTTCATCTTATAAGGTTCTCCATACTACGTAATTTATAGAACCCTACGACTTACTAGGGATTTTCTATTCCCTCATGAAACAAAGTGAATGAGTGTCAGAACGTATTGTTGGAGAACGTAAATAACGTGACCCTTTATTTGAAAACCACTATGAAAATATTATTCGCAATTGCTCCACTCTTTTTATCAATGTCCGTTGAGGCATCGGTTTATTTTGGCCCTCCCGATGGGGAGAATATTATTGATATAGGTAGTAAAGATGGCTACCTATTTAAGGTCGAAAATGGAATCTATGTACAAGCTCATTCGGAGGAGTTCGTTCTCGGAATTGCAACTCTATTTGAAAACTTAAAGCAGACTCGTACAGGGAGAGCCATTATCAACCAAAACTCTCACTATGCCCCTATTGCACTGCCAAACAAAGAGCGTGCTTTAGCGTTCCATACCGAAGGTCTAGTTGATGGTACTATAGAAAAGATTCACGTTGTAATAAGGCCACCTAGGGGCGGAAAGCAGTTTGTCACAGAACCTCTAATCGCATCCCCTGAATTTGTTAATTATCAATCAAATGGGCTTGGTGTTCCTGCAGTAATCTATTTTGACATCGATAATGCAGTTTTAATACCAGGTAACTCAACCATTATTGAACCTTCAATAGCACTCGGGCATGAACTTATACATGCTCGTGACTATTTAACTGGCGGCTTGCCGACGGGTACGCAACGAATTCGTCATCGTGCTCCTGTCGCTGGTACAACTCATAATGGAGAAGAGTTTACAGAGGGAGAGGTGGTTGAATTTAACTTAATGAAACGTGAGATAGAAGCGACAGGCCTCTCCTACCAAAAAGGGAGTACAAGGTTAAAAACACTCACTACTACACGCCAATCGTCTATCGAAAGAAGAGAAAGCGTGATGAATGTTTGGGAAGAAGCATTAAAGAATAAATCGGTATCTAAGGCTGATTACGCTCGAGTTAAAACTAATATTCAACGTTTGAAATCTGAAGTGCCAGTATCCGAATACCATTTATCTAAAGAGTTTGGAAATCAAGCTCGTGACATGTATTGGCCGGGCTCTATGATTGAATACTCATCAACTCCGACTGATATAACGTTAAAAAGCGTAAAACAAACTACCTCCGGAGTATTGAGCTCAACAGCACTCAGTACGACAAAAGTAAGTGAAGCACTCCATAGTAGCCCTCAATCTCTTCTACTAATAAGCACAAGCTTAATTGAACGAAAAAATGGCTTCCCAAAACTCGATAAAGTGTTACGTACCGCCCTTGAATTAGCCATCAAGGCGGATCGCAAAGTTATACTTCTCGAAGGTGATAATTTTTCATCGTTAACAGAAGTAGAAAAGCGCCTAATAGTAGCAACGATTGAAAAGGCCGCGGATAGTATTAAAAAAGGCAATACGCCATCTTCTGTCATTCAAATAAAAGCTGATGAGATTAGTAATGAGGGGAGAGATTGGTTAACTCAAGCGGATCAAGTGGTCTTGATTTCGACCAATGACGATATTTCCGCGTTGACGATGTCCGAAAATATTGCTGGTAGCTCTCAAAAACTATTAGTCAATCGAATTGTGAGATCAGCTCAACCCAATCCGAGTGTGATATACGCGAACCGTTTGCGCTGGTCTAAGCTCGCAGAAAAAGACAATGTAACGCTGGTAGCGAACTCCACATTACCTAAATCGAAGAAATGTTGGAGCTTATAATGAAGATTAAAAAATTGATACTGTTCGTCGGCCTGTGTGTGAACTTAAATGTGAATGCATTGGAAATGTGCCGTCTTGGCTCTGAAACACTTGAAGAAGAGCACGAGTGGCTGGCTCGGTTGGACTATGAATTTGAGAGTGAACTGACTGATGTTAAAGAAGTTGCAGCATTGGATAAAATTCCAAGTCTAATGCTTCCCATAAGCGAGCAAGGCATGCTTGCTGAACATTGGGCTGGCGTTACAGCGGCCATAGACAGTAAAAATAGTCAGCCCAACAGTGCAAAAAGAATTGCCCAATTGGAGCGTGTTTCTGAGCGTCAAGCTCTGTGGCAGCTAGCTAAAAATGGTGGTAGGGCTTTTTCGAGCGTGTTGGATATTATTTTTTTCGCACCTTGGATTGAAGATTTAACGAGAACCATGTGGGATGACTCTGCCAGTGCTCTGCATCAACTGAGCGTTACTACTGAGCCAATCCCTTTCGTCGGTTTTGCTATCGGCTATTATGATTACCTTTCCACATTGGATAGCCCGGAGAAACGACTCAATCAATGGCTGCAAAATGGGCATTACAGTTACGGGCAAGAGACTGTACTTGAGCGGCTAAATACGACATCTGCAGAGGCTATTGAGCAGCAGCACGAGCAGTTAAAGCTGCATATCGTTGAATTGACCAAAAGGCTTTCTTCTATTCAGTTGCTTCATTTCGACGCAACCTACAGTGCAAAAGTATTGGAGCTGCAGGAAATCATCAATAAGATGTTTTCTGCGATTGACCTCGAATACGCCAATACAATGCTAGAGCTCTATAATCTTCCCCCTCAGGTGGTTCAAAAATTTGGAGAGCAAGCTTGCGTGAATCAAAAGCAAGAGGTCGTAGAAGAGCTTGCTCGTTTAGGTACTGCTTCTAATGGAACTCTGGACGATTTAAGAGCATGTAGCTATCGAATGCTAGTGGCAAATCTCGGAAAACTTTATGGTATTGGAAAGTACTCGCATATCGAGGAAACGCGTCAGAAGGTTTTCGAGCATAAACAAAATATCATTGAAAATGCACAGAGACATATTCTTGACTGGCGAAGAAAAATACTTGAAATTCAGAGCAGTAGTATTGAAAAGCTTGTTCTAGAAACAATCAATAATGACAATGTTCGTCTTTATCGACAGTATTTATATCAGCACGCCCGCCGCATTGCGATAGACAACTTTTCTTTGTCGATTTTACAGCGACGTGCTACCGAAGAGGAGCAGCGAACAGGGCGATTTCTTTTTGGGGCAGGAGAGCTGAGCTGCGGACTATACTCTTGCCAGGTTTATGAAGGCAGAGAAGTCTTTTTTGATGAAGACTCTGATCCACTTTTACAAAAGCTGTCTGAGCCCTTGGACAACATCGATTTGAGCAGTTACATCAACGAGCGTGTTAGGGGTGGATGGACAAACGTTGAGCTTGATGAGCCTTATATAAATCTTTGGCAACAGTGGCAAAATAGAGAAGATGTAAGTCTGTCAGCTTTGCCTTATAAAGGTAACCCTTCATTGGAAGTGATTAAAAAAGACATGCCAGAGTTGTTTGAGATTTTAGAGAAGATCCCAAGTCACTTATCAGCGGAACAGGCTAAACCTTTTTTGTTTCAATTGATAAGAAATAGGATATTTAAAGAAGATATCCAAACCGCTTGGACGAAACTTGGCGATTTTATATTTCGATTTCAATATGAACAGCGTCAACATCAATCGCTCAACTTCCTACCTTTGCAGTGGCAGCAAGCCATTTGGCCTTCTCAGCCTCAAGGTGTGTTGTTTAGTGCTTTTTTAGACAAAACATACATGTACTACACTCGTCAGCCTTGGGCTCAAGCCTTACCGTATTCGGATGAGAAAAATGCTACCTCTAACTGGACGCTATATCAGGGAGAGGCACATCGCTACTATTTGACCCAGTCGGTGCCCGAGGATGTCTATCTCGGAGACCAATATTGGATAGAGCTAAATGAACAACTCAGTCACGTTTTATCATTGCCCGAAATTCGCTGGCGTCCGTTTGAACAGATGATTCTCATGGATATTTGGTCTCAGATTACTGAGATAGAATCTCTAGTCGAGATATCTAAATCTTAATGTAAGGGAAGCCTTATTTTTTAATACAGAGGATTGTTGGCTAAAAAATCTAGGAAGTCGCTCTCCATGGTGCAGAGCGACTTCCTTGAACTTATGTCACTAACATAGTGATGAAACCTGCACCTTTTAGCCCTAGGGTATATACTCTCCGATTTTAGTGGGCTGACTAACGTGAAACATATTATTCGATTGCTAATTGTTGCTGCAACAGCGTTGTTGATGTGGATGGATTTCAAAATCTCAGCCGTAAGTCGAATAGATACACTTATTGATTTCTCTCAATCGATCAGAAACTTCACGTCGATGCCTAACTATTCTTCTACCACACAGTTTCCTTTCAACGTTCCTAGTTACGTGACAGTGCACATGACTAAAGAGCTCAATGCACTTTCTGACATAGCCAATTATAAAGAAGTGAGCCTCAACCCAACTAACCGTGAAAACCTTGCGAATAAACGGGAGACTTCTGTCTTAGAGAGTGATGAGATATCAAGGGTCTATCGTGTATATCTTGAAAATAGTAATGTTTATCTTACGCGTTATGATCCGATCGTCGTAGAGCCATCATGTGTTCAGTGCCATGGGTCTGTAGATACGGCGATGGCGGAACAAATCGAGATGTATGGTCGTGACGACGGTTTCAATTACAAAGTTTGGGATATCTATGGGCTAAAGGTCGCTTCAATTGACATCACCTGGTTCTTGCTAAGATACGTTGGTCTGGCCGTATTGTTTGGAGTGCCAGTGGCTATTTTGGTCAGCAGATATAATCGAAAGCTTAATGCTGCAATGAACATCGATGCGCTTTCTGGTGCGTTCAACAAAAACTATTACCTGAAGACCAAACATACTTTTGGTTCGGGCTATTTTCTTCTTTTTGATATTGATGACTTCAAGCAAATCAATGATACCCATGGGCACCAATATGGCGATATGGTGATCAGTCAAGTTTGTCAGCTCTTAAAATCATACTGTCGAGACTCGGACCAACTGTTCCGTTTTGGTGGTGAGGAGTTTGCTTTGTTTATGCAAGGGGACGCGTCTAAGCTGCGAGTTGAAGATTTCTTAAAAAGTACACTCAATGAAATAAGGCAGACATCGTTTGGCGACGAGCAGGTTAAGCTTCGAGTTACTGTTTCTATTGGGGTTTGCCACAAAGTGGAAGAACAGCATATCGATGACGTGATGTCGAAATCAGATAAGGCGCTATATCAGGTCAAATGCACTGGTAAAGACAACTTCCTCTTTTATGATGAATGATCGTCGACGAAGCATTGATAGTCTTTTCTATATGATATCTAAACCTCGATAAAGCGCCTAATAAACGATGACAACTTATTTAAAAGTGGATACGGTTTCTTTTAAAAATATCGTTTATTAGGCGAAACTGGTCGATTGGTAACGGCGTTCATTTGGCTGTTTGAAAAATCAATAAATTATTGAAATAGATTAGGTTTACTCTATTTTAATATTCAAGCTTTGCCGCATTTCTATTAACTATTTCCGATTTATCAACGGGTTTCATTAAATAGTTCATTGCAGTAATGAAAAACAAGAGTACCGCGAATGCCAAATACGTCGTTTCAGTCGTCCCCGATATTGAAGCGAGTATCCCTCCGAAAAAACCTGATACGCCCCATGCAGAGTAGAGTATGCCGAAGTTAGTGCCGTATGACTTCAAGCCATAGTCAATTGCCGTGACCGGAGGGAAAACACCAAATAAAGCACCGTAAGACATTGCGCCAACTGAGATTCCAATCATCAGTGGGATTGTGGTTTCTATCGTTGTGAAAAAGATCATGTTCACTGCTTGCAATAGGAAGATCAAACCTAACGTGTGAGCACGTCCTATCTTATCGAAAACGACCCCACCAATGACTCGACCTGCGGTGTTGAAGATGGCAAGCAAAATGATACTCAGCGCGATTTCTTCCGATGTTAATCCTATCGATTTACTGACGTTACCAATAGAACCTATTAGCATGATACCGGCTGCCGATGAGACCATGAACATCAACCATATCTGATAAAACTGTGGTGTTTTAAGCATGTCTAGCCACTGAATGTTCACATCGACGCAGGATTCTGCGGTTTCTTCCTTTGGCTCATCGGCCACATAACCCTGCGGTGGATCAACGAGTAGTGATGCCATTGGTATCATAAAGAGTAAGCCTATGCCGAGAATCTTAAACGTATCTAATATGCCAAAGTGCTCGATAAGGATGGTTGATAGAGGCGCTAAATACAGCGCCGCCATTGCAAAGCCGCCAGCGGTGAGGCCGCTGACAAGTCCCTTCCTGTTCTCTGGCCACCATTTCATGGTGCAAGGGCCGATACAGGCATAAGCAAATCCCATTCCTGCGCCAACCATGCACCCAAATGTAACCTGCAGTTCCATCAATGTTGAGGCATAACCCGAAGCCAAAAGTCCTGCTCCGACAAGGAAAACACCAAGGATTGTTACTATTCTCGGTCCTACTTTGTCTTGCCATACACCGGCCAAAAATAGACTGACTGAGAAGGTAAAAACAGACGTCTGATATGGCCCATCTACGTGCTTTGCATCAACACCCAGCGCTTCAGCTAAAGGTTCACTGAAAACACCCCATACGTATAAGATACCGATTGATAGGTTAACTATTAAACCTATCAATAGGATTTTAAATGGTTTATTAATCAACTTAGCCTCAACATATTTTTACTATGAACAATCGTTAGAAATAATGACCTTTAATGACTCATGGTCGGAGGCATGAGTAAATGTTGAATAGGCTTCTTCAGCTTCCGATAATTTAAATTGATGGCTAATCAGATCTTTAGGATTAAAGTAACCCGCTCTAATTTGTTTGATTAACATTGGAATAGTATGGGTATGGACCATGCCTGCCGTCATGGTGAAATTGCGTTTCCACATGTCTTCGAGGTTAATGGTTGCTGGCTTACCGTGCACACCAAGTACTGCGATGTTACCTCCTGGGCAAACCAACTTTTGTGACATATCCCAGCCAGCAGGGATACCAATGGCTTCAATAACGACGTCTACGCCCACATCATCGGTCATGTCTAAAATTTTCTGTACTGCTGTGCCATCTGAGTTATCAATTGCGTGTGTTGCACCTAGATCTTTAGCGACTTGAAGGCGGTGAGGGTTATTGTCGATCGCGTAGATTTCGCTTGGAGAGAAGAACTTAGAAGTCATTAATGCCGCAAGGCCAACCGGACCACAGCCAATCACCGCCACAGAGCAGCCAGGTTGGACTTGGCCATCAAGGACGCCCACTTCATATCCCGTTGGGAAGATGTCACTCAGCAGAACCAAACAATCGGTATCGATGTCATCAGGAACAAGATGCAAACTAGTGTCACCATATGGAACGCGAACATATTCAGCTTGGCATCCGTCAATCTCATTGCCGAGCAACCAGCCGCCATCCAAACACTGGCCAAACTTAGATACTTTGCACATTTTGCAGCTACCGCAAGAGGTAATGCATGAAACAATGACTCGATCGCCTGGTCTAAAGTTATTAACGCGATCACCACAAGACTCTACTATTCCGACGCCTTCATGACCCATAATGGTGCCAGGTTTAAACGTTGCTACATTATTTCTTAAAATATGTAAGTCAGTCCCACAAATGGTTGTCTTTTCGATTTTAACGATGACATCACTTTGATTAATAATTTCAGGCTTTTCTCGCTCGACTAATTTAGCGGTGTCTTTTCCGTCAAATACATATGCTTTCATTGGGGGTCCTTAATTCACATTATTGTTATGGAAACACCAAAATATAATATAGGTGGAATTTATAAATTAACGTGACCCATTCAGCATTTAACAATTGATTAACAGATAATAAACATAATTCAAGTTTCTAATAATTTAAAAGAGTCAGTAATATAAAAATAAAATAATATTATTAAATAAAGTTAATAATATTGTTTTAAATAAATCATTTTTGCGTGGTGATTTTAAATAATTTGCCATAAATAGATAAACGATGATTTCTCACTTTATTAAAGGGGTTATATATTCGGTATGAGGTCTAAGCCTGTGACGGAGTGACATAAATTGTTGGATTGAAGAGAATACGGCATTTGGGTAGCGAACCAGAACGATTTGAGTTCGAACCGCAACCTTATGCGCTCTAATCATTGACTTATCAGTTACATAAAATGTGGAGATAATTTCCAAATTTGGCAGGTAAACATAGATTTCATAGCGCGAGCTAACCCAATTCTGTCATTCGTTTGTTAATACTGCATGCAATAAACACGACCTGATGAACGTGTTTATTTACCTAACCATGAATACAAAAGGAAATGAAAATGAGAAAGTCACTGACAGCACTTGGTTTAGCATTAGTATTTGCAGGCTCAGCAAACGCAGCAAACTGGGGATATGAGGGAGAACACGGCCCAGCGAATTGGGGGGAGTTTGCTTCTGAATGTGCTAAAGGTCAGAACCAAAGCCCGATTGACATTCAATCAACGACAGAAGCGAAGCTAGATAAGTTGAACTTCGATTATGAAGGCAAGGTAATGTCGCTGCTCAATAATGGCCACACGCTGCAAACCAGTTTAGAAGGCAACAATACGCTAACGGTTGACGGCAAAGAATTCACACTGAAGCAATTTCACTTCCACACACCTTCCGAAAACCACGTTGATGGTAAAGAGTACCCATTGGAAGCGCACTTTGTTCATGCGGATAAGGCGGGCCACCTAGCGGTTGTGGCAGTGTTCTTTAAATTGGGTGACGCGAACCCAGATCTCGCGAAGCTGCTGGCCAACGTTCCAAATAAAGATCAGGACGTAGCGATTAAAGTCCCATTTGATGCGGATGCCTTAATTCCAAGTGATAAAGAGTACTACCGTTTTAATGGCTCTCTAACGACACCGCCATGTTCTGAAGGGGTTCGTTGGTTGGTGATCAAAGAGACGCAAACTATCTCTCCAGAACAAGTAAAAGCCTTTGCGAAAGCAATGGGTCACAACAATCGACCAATTCAGCCACTGAACGCGCGTATGATCCTAGCGCAGCAGTAAGTTCGAAAAACAATTAACGAAAAAGCCCGCTTATAAAAAGCGGGCTTTATGATTTCTCTGGCTGTGTTCAGAAGCCATTGTCTTCTTGTGCTTGAGCTTTTGCCATTTGAAGTGGGTCGAGCTTGAGCGTTTGTGTTGGGAACGCGATATCCGCCTCGTGCTTCTTAATGATCGCCATCACTTCGAGCAATACATCTTGCTTCACCTCGTGGTAGCGAACCCAGTTCACTGTTTTGGTGAAGGTATAGATAAAGAAGTTAAGGGATGACGCTCCAAACGCATCAAAGTTCACGATGAGGGTCTGGCGTGTATCGATGTCTTTGTGATTTTTTAGCATTTCACGCACTTCATCAATGATCACTGGCACTTTGCCCGCATCGTCGTAACGTAGGCCAATCGTTTCAAAGATTCGACGGTTCAACATGCGTGATGGGTTTTCTACTACGATGTTACTGAAGACAGAGTTTGGTACGTACAAAGGACGCTTATCGAAGGTGCGAATGCTGGTCATACGCCAGCCGATACGCTCCACCGTGCCCTCAATTTGACGGTCAGGAGAGCGGATCCAATCTCCAACTTTAAACGGGCGGTCAAAGTAAATCATCAACCCCCCAAAGAAGTTAGAAAGCAGATCCTTTGCGGCCAAACCGACAATCAAACCACCGACACCACCGAAAGTCAGTAAGCCAGACAGGCTAAGGCCAAATGCCTGCATTACCGTAAGAACGCCAATAACGATAAAGAACAGACGTGCAACTTTCGCCACGGCTTGTACTGTGGTCTCGTCACGGGTTTTCTGTTCGAGAACGTAATCTTCGACGTTGGTGATGAGGCGCATCACGACCCAAACTAAGATGCTGATCACGAGGATGAGTTTGAGGGTACTGAGCCAGTTGAACTCATTACCTAACTCACTTTGCAGTACGATGCCAAGCGAGACCGTTGCTGGCCAACACCAGATCAAAGTACTGATTGGCGTTTTGAGTGCTTCGAGTAAAAGATCATCCCAATGGAAAGAGGTTTTCTTAAATAAAATCTCGAGACGAGAATAGAGGATGCGCCAAGTAACCCAAGCAAAAAAGCTCGCGATTGTTATGAACAGTACGCTGCTGCTCCAATCTTGATGGTTCGCCATGACGTAAGTTTGAAGTTCTGTAAACCACTGTGGCATAAGTAAAGTTTCATTTTTTAGAACAATGGGTGAAAGGTAGCAGAGTTTGAGTTTTCGCCCTAGTAAAATGATGTGATCCGAAAAATCAACGTTCATCTTTTAAGTACGAAAAAGTAAAGGATGAGTGTTTAGTTAAGTGTTAATGATTTTTGTGTAAATACAAGTTAATGACAGGAAAGGTGAAATGCAAATTATGTGTCGCTCGGTTAGTCCCGTGTGATGAAACTCGAAGTTTGAAAGATAAGCGCTATTATTCGAACCATCAATTGTAGGTTCTTTGACTCATCGCTAACATTTATCAAGTTCAATTATGAGACTTTAAGGTTAATTTGATATGCGGAGATGAACCATGGAATTTACAGAGCTAGATAGAAATGCGCTCTACGACATTTGGATGTCGCAAAAAGCAAAAATGCACCTTACCCAAATGGAAATGGCAAAACGTCTAGGTATTAGTCTGCATGAGTTCTCTTCTTTGTTACGCGGCAATGCTCCGCTAACTCTGGGTTTTGTTAAACAGCTATGTGAGCAATTACACGTTCGCCCTGGACAAGTTATTCCATCCTTGACTGAACGAGATATCTCCGGTTCTGGTTCGGTATATTTGCAAAACCGCATTACTGTCGACGGTGAAATCCGCAACGTGTTTGTTGAAGGCAATCAGGTTGTGATTGAGTACGAGCACCACGTAAGCTGATACGAATGAACAGACAAAAAAGCGAGCTTGAAGGCTCGCTTTTTTATTTTCATGCTGCTGGCAGGAAGTTATTTAAGCTTATGGCATTTTTACCAGTGAATCACGCGATAGGTCAGAGATGGTTTTCGCTCCTGTAAGTGTCATTGCTACGCGCATCTCTTTGTCATATAGGTCGAGCAAGTTTTCCACGCCAGCACCACCTTGAGCTGCTAGAGCGTAAACAAAAGAGCGACCAAGTAGCGTACAGTCTGCGCCAAGTGCCAGCATACGAACGACATCCAAGCCAGTGCGTATACCTGAATCGACGAAAATCTTCAGGTCACCTTTTACGGCATCTGCAATGCTTGGCAGCGCTTTTGCTGTAGAAAGCACACCGTCCAGCTGGCGACCACCGTGGTTTGAAACGATAATACCATCCGCACCAAAGCGAACCGCGTCTTTGGCATCTTCTTCATCCAAAATACCTTTGATGACCATCGGACCATCCCAAAAGTCACGAATCCACTCTAGATCTTTCCAAGAGATTGAAGGATCGAAGTTTGCGCCCAGCCAGCCAATGTAGTCTTCCAACTTGGTCGGCTCGCCACGGTAAGTGGAGATATTACCTAAGTCGTGAGGTTTACCCAGCACGCCGACATCCAGTGCCCAGCTAGGATGAAGCATAGATTGGAATACACGGCGCATCGCCGCATTTGGACCACTCATACCGGAGTGCATGTCACGGTAACGCGCGCCTGGCACTGGCATATCCACAGTGAAGACCAGCGTTGTTACGCCAGCGGCTTTCGCGCGCTCAAGTACGTTCTTCATAAAGCCACGGTCTTTTAGAACATACAGTTGGAACCACATTGGGCGTTCAATCGCAGGTGCCACTTCTTCAATTGGACAAACGGAGACGGTCGACATAGTGAAAGGAATGCCTTTCTTTTCTGCCGCTTTTGCTGCTTGAACCTCACCACGTCGAGCGTACATACCGGTCAGGCCAACAGGCGCTAGAGCAATAGGTATCGCCAGCTTTTCACCGAAGATTTCCGTTTCTAAGCTTAGCTCACTCATATCACGCAGAACACGTTGGCGTAGTGCTACGTCACCTAGGTCATCGGTGTTGCGCTTCAATGTGCGCTCATCGTATGAACCGCCATCAATGTAATGGAAAAGGAATGGAGGCAGCTTGGCTTTCGCAGCAGCGCGGTAATCTGTAGAAGCAGAGATAATCATATTCGTGTGTCCTGGCTGTTATTCTAAGATTGCGTCCTGAGTCAATGAGCACCTGCTCTGTCAGTGTTTCACTGACTGCCATACTTTCGGCAGTCGACATCAGAATAGAGTATAGATAAGTGATTGAGCTGTGAGACATTCCATACACGGAACAATCAATTATCTGCACTGAAAAAGACTGGCACATCGGTCGGGGGATTGATGCAGCAAGCCACACCAAAAGTCGGGGTAGTAGTGCTGACCGCTGTGCCAGAGAAAGTGCAGGGCGGGGGAGACCCTGCGTAAGTGTTACTTCATTAAAGCGTCGGTGATTTGGAATCCGTAAATCAGAATCAGACCGATGATGCCTGCGCCCACCAAGTAGTAGAACGTTGGGATAATGGTCTTGCGAAGCGTTGCGCCTTCTCGTCCTAGCAGGCCAACTGTTGCAGAGGCCGCCACAACGTTGTGGATGGCAATCATGTTACCGGCAGCCGCACCAACCGCTTGAAGGGCCACCACAATGGCACTTGAGATAGTCAGTGTCTGCGCCACTTCGAACTGGAACTGGCTGAACATCATGTTCGACACAGTATTAGAGCCGGAGATGAATGCACCAAGGGCACCAACAGTAGCACTCAACGCCGGGAATGCTGAGCCAACGAGGTCTGCTGCAAAGTTCGCCGTAGTGACTGGCATACTTGCTAGCTCGGCTCCGTTAACACCTGAGTTAATAAAGATGCGAACCATAGGGATGGTGAACACAAGAACGAAACCTGCACCTATCAGTGTCTTGCTTGATTCGCCAAATGCTTTGCCTAGTGACTTAGCGCCGCCACCTTGTAGAAGAACCGCAAGTAACGCTACGAAGACTAAGATGCCACCCGGAAGGTATAAAGGTTGAATTGCTGTGCTGATGCCTGTTTCGCCAAGAATATTACCAAACGATAGGCTTACGCTCTTGAGTAGACCTTTAAACTCAGGGCATACGCGACTTGCCACTAGGATAACCGCTAGCATTACGTAAGGTGCCCAAGCCTTGGTTAGGCTCATTGGTTTACCTGGGGTGTCATCCAGATTGATCTTTATAGAACCGAGCCATTCTGCTGGCCATTTATCTTCGCTCTCGAAGTCCCACTTGGTTTTTGGAACGAGAAAACCTTTTTTCGCGGCTGTGACTACAATCGCCAGACCAACTAGACCACCGATTAATGATGGGAACTCAGCACCTAGGAACACACCTGTCAGTGCATAAGGAACGGTAAAGGCAACGCCTGCGAATAGCGCGAAAGGTAGGATGTCTAGGCCTTCACTCCAGCTTTTGTTCTTACCAAAGAAGCGAGTCAGCATCATTGCCATGAGTACAGGAATGAGAGTACCAACCGTTGCGTGAATCATGGCTACGCTTGCGGTGATTTGCTGTAGGTACGCGTCCCATGTTGAGCCATGAGCAACCAGTGCTTCACCAATGTTGTGCGTATCTAAACCTTTGTTCACTCCTACGATGATTGGTGTTCCAACCGCACCGAAAGATACTGGCGTAGATTGGATCATCATGCCCATCAGTACCGCTGCAAGCGCAGGGAAGCCAATGGCGACCAATAGAGGAGCGGCGATAGCAGCAGGTGTACCGAAGCCAGATGCACCCTCAATGAATGAGCCGAAACACCAAGCGATGATGATGGCTTGAACGCGACGGTCGGCTGAAATATCAGTAAACCCATTGCGAATCGTGGTGATCGCGCCAGTGTGTTTTAAAGTGTTGAGCAAGAAGATGGCACCAAACACGATCCATAGAACAGAGACGGTAATGCCTAATCCTTGAAAGACAGACGCCAGTACGCGAGTAGCTGACATATCCCAAAACATTAGGGCGATAGCGACGGTTAGACCGAACGCAATAGGCATGGCTTTTTTAGCAGGCCAGTTGAGACCAACCAATAATATGGCGGCGACAACTATTGGCGAAAACGCCATAAGGGCAAGTAGGGTTTCACTCATTGGTACATCCTCGTACGCTGACTTCTCGAACCGCTTTATGCTGTTGAGATGATTTTTGTTGTAATGGTTTTGTTAATTTGGCGTGAATTTACCCCTATATTTTTTGTAGATATAGGGAAATAATGAAATTGATTTATTCCAAAAGTGACATAATAGAATGCGTGCAGATGATCTAATCCTGTTCTCACAGGTGATAGAAATGGGCAGTTTTAGTAAGGTGGCTGAAGAAAATAACCTTACAAATTAAGTAGTTAGTAAAAGAATTGCGCGGCTAGAAGAAGAGATAGGTGCTCAGCTATTATATCGAACAACGCGTAAATTGACCCTGACCGAAGCAGGGAAGGTTTTGTTACACAGTGCTAAAAATGTGAAGCAAGCCACTCAGGAGGCTATGGATGCAGTTTCAGGCTTTGGTGAGAATGTCAGCGGTCATATCAAAATGTCGGTGCCGACTATCTCGGGTGACTTGATCTTGGCGGACGCCGTTGCCGAGTTTTGTAATATGCATCCAGGTTTAACCGTCGATATGTCGCTTGATAATCGCTTTGTTGACTTGGTTGCTGGTGGCTTTGACTTGGTGATTCGAACTGGTTATCTAGAAGATTCCAGCTTGATTGCGCGTCATATTCTTGATTCACAATGGGTGGTTTGTGCCTCGCCTTCTTATATTGTCAAAAATGGCAAACCGATTGAGCCCATCGACTTAACCACGCACAACTGTTTGCAATACGCCTATCAAACTACCGGTGCTACCGATTGGCAGTTCAAAGGCAAACAGGGTGACTACATCGTCAAAGTGTCGGGCAGCTTCTCTACGGATAACGCTACCGCATTAAGAAAAGCAGCACTGGGTGGGCATGGTATCGCCTACGTACCGCGTTGCTTGGTTTATCACGACATTCGTAGTGGTGAGCTGGTGGATATTTTCCCTGAGTTGGTCGGCAAAAAGCTCGGTATCTACGCGGTTTATCCTTTTACTCGTCAGCCTCCAAACAAAGTAAAGCTCTTGATTGAGCACATTCGAGAACGATACCTAACTATCTCGCATTACTTTTAGGCAGTTCATAAATACAAGAAATGTTTCAATCTATTGGTTGAAATTCTATACCTGAGCCCTAAGGTAGGTATTGAGAATAAATCTCAACAAAATAATAAAACAAAACACTCAACTTCAAACGGAGTAACACGGACGTTATGCATTACCCAAAAACTCATAAAGATTCTGTCGTCGACACTTATTTTGGTCACGACATCGCAGATCCATATCGCTGGTTAGAAGACGATATGAGCCAAGAAACCTCAGAATGGGTTTCGGGGCAAAACTCAGTGACCTTCGATTACTTAGGTCAAATCCCTTTCCGCCAACAAATTCGCGATTTAGTGGCGAACAGTCAGAACTATGAAAAGTACTCTCAACCTTTTGTTCATGGTGAATACACTTACTTCTATAAAAATGATGGTTTGCAGAACCAGAGCGTTTTATACCGTCGCAAAGGAGAGGAGGAGGCGGAAATCTTTCTCGATCCGAATACTTTTTCAGAAGAAGGAACGACATCGCTTGGCGAAGTGAAGTTCTCTAAAGACGACACACTTGTGGCTTATTCCATTTCTGAAGGTGGTAGCGATTGGCGTAAGATCTTCGTCATTGATGTCGAAACTAAAGAGCAGCTTGAGCCTGAAATTGTCGACGCCAAGTTCACCACTATTTCTTGGCTTGGTAACAAAGGTTTTTACTACGCAAGCTATGATAAACCACAGGGCAGTGAGCTTTCGGCTCGTACTGAGCAGCACAAGCTTTACTACCATGAGTTAGGTACTCCGCAAAGTGAAGACAAAGTGGTCTTTGGTGCGTTGGAGCCACAAAAGCATCGTTATGTAGGGGGAGTGACCACCAAAGACGATCGTTTCTTGATTATCACTGGTGCGGAATCTACATCAGGAAACCGACTGTTTTATGTGGATCTCACTTCAGAAGAGCAAGACGTTATCACGCTTCGAGATACAACCGATGGTGATACTTATTTGATTGATAACCAAGATGACACTTTAATCTTCTACACCAACTTGGATGCGCCTAACGGCAAAGTGGTTGGCTACAACATTCAAACTCAACAATGGACAGAGATCATTGCTTAACAGGAGCAACCACTGGATATCAGCAAAGGTGGTGGTTACTTGTTCGCGACTTACATGGTCGATGTTTTGTCTAAAGTTCAGCAGTTTACTTATCAAGGCGAGTTAGTACGTGAAGTGACTTTACCTGACCAAGGCACCGTATATGGCTTGCAAGGCAAAGCAGAAGATAAGACGCTTTACTACTCTTTTACCAACTACGTGACGCCACCAACCATTTTCTCTTTTGATGTAGAAAGTGGTGAGCCAACGCTTTATCAGGAATCGAAAGCACCGTTCGACCGTAAAGAATACGAATCTCAACAAGTGTTCTATACCTCGAAAGACGGTACAAAGGTTCCGATGATCATCTCATATAAAAAAGGCACCAAACTCGATGGCAGCGCACCAACCATGCTTTATGGCTATGGTGGCTTCAATATCAGCTTGACGCCGATGTTCTCAGGGAATGTCGCGAACTGGTTAGAACTTGGTGGCATCTACGCAGTCGCTAACATGCGTGGCGGCGGTGAATATGGTAAAGCTTGGCACAACGCGGGTACTCAACAACAAAAGCAAAACGTATTTGATGACTTCATTGCCGCGGCGGAATACTTGATTGAACACGACTACACCAGCTCAGAGCGCCTTGCGATTCGTGGCGGCTCAAATGGCGGTTTATTGGTCGGTGCGTGCATGACTCAACGACCAGAGATGTTTAAAGTGGCTATTCCTGCGGTTGGTGTATTGGATATGCTTCGCTACCACACCTTTACTTCTGGTGAAGGTTGGAAATACGATTTTGGTACTTCTGAGCAAACCGAGGCGATGTTCCAATATCTACTTGGGTATTCACCAGTGCATAACGTGAGAGAGGGAGTCTCGTACCCTGCTACGCTTGTCACGACAGCAGACCATGATGACCGTGTGGTACCTGCCCACTCATACAAGTTCATCGCGGAGTTGCAAGACAAGCATCAGGGAGACAATCCTGTGCTGATCCGTATTGACGTGAACGCAGGTCATGGTGCGGGGATGCCGCTGAGCAAACAAATCGACCTAACTACCGATGTTTATGCGTTTGCTCTGCACAACATGGGTATCGAGAAGCTCGATATTTAATGAACGTATTCTGTTACTGATAGCGAAATGCCAGTTAACAGAACCGCAATAAAAAATGCCGCGATATCCATCGCGGCATTTTTCATGGCTGGGGGAACTCAATTTGATCGCTAGGGTGACTAAGCCTAACGTTGAACCAACCAGTCTCGGCGGCCAAACCGAATGGCAGCTATACCATTTTCGTAGTTATGGCGAAAAATTCGCCATACTTTAATCCTAGTTTATGAATATGAAATTGTGATGAATCTAGGCTGCATCATGTTGATTTTCATTGTTTTCAAGATCAAATGAGGCATCAATCAGCTTTATCGTGTAATCGCTTTTTGGATTATGGAAGATCTCTTCCGCCGTACCTTGTTCCATCACTTCACCCTTTTGCATGACTAACACACGATCAGACAGTGCTTTCACAACAGAGAGATCGTGGCTGATGAACAAGTAGCCGATGTTATGCTTCTTCTGCAGATCTTTCAGAAGATCAATTACGGTCAGTTGAACGGAGCGGTCCAGTGCCGACGTGGGTTCATCAAGCAGAATGAAAGAGGGTTCCAGAATCAACGCGCGCGCGATCGCAATACGTTGGCGTTGACCGCCAGAAAACTCGTGTGGGTAACGGTTAATAGATGCTGGGTCTAAGCGCACCTCTCGCAGAACATCACGTGCTTTTTGCATTCGTTCTGCTTTACTCATTTGAGGTTGATGCACGGTGAGAGCTTCCGTGATGATGTCACCAACGGTCATTCTTGGTGAAAGTGAACCGTATGGGTCTTGGAAGACCATTTGTACGTCTTTCTTCAGTTCGAAACGTTCTTTGTCCGTCAGAAGTGCTAGATCTTGCCCTTTAAACTGAATTTTCCCGGTTGAGGGCAACAATCCGATCAAGGCTCGGCCAAGCGTTGATTTGCCTGAACCAGATTCACCCACGATACCTAGCGTTTCACCCTGTTTTAGTTCTAAAGAGATACCTTTTACGGCCTCAAAGTATTCGTTCTTACTTGCGATAAAGTGAGGCTTAATAAGAAATTTAACGCGAATATCATCGGCTTTAAGCAGTTCAGTTGCCCCTTCTTTAATGGGATCTTTACTGCCTTTTGGAATCGAGTTAATCAGCATCTTAGTGTAATCATGCTGAGGATCAGAAAAGAGTGTTTCTGTGATGCCTTCTTCGACCACTTTACCTTTACACATCACCAAGACTCGGTCAGCAAAGTGTTTCACCACACCTAAGTCATGAGTAATGAAGAGAATCGCCATGCCCATTTTCGCTTGGATCTCTTTGATCAAATAAAGCACTTCAGCTTGAACGGTCACGTCGAGCGCCGTTGTTGGTTCATCGGCGATCAGAATGTCGGGCTCGTTAATCAAAGCCATGGCAATCATGATGCGTTGCAACTGACCGCCGGAGAATTCATGTGGATACTTGTCGTAAGCTTGTTGCGGGTTTGGTAAGTGCACTAAATCGAACAACTCGAGAACTTTTTGCTTCGCTTGTTTTTTGCTCACTGGACGATGGCACATGATGGCTTCGGCCACTTGAATACCCACACGCATGTATGGATTTAGCGAAGTCATGGGTTCTTGGAAAATCATACCAATACGATCGCCGCGGATACTCTGCATTTGGCGTTCGGATTTATCTAGGATTGATTCGCCTTCAAAGACGATAGAGGAATCGGCGTGCAAAATGGCATTATCTGGCAGCAACCTCATCAACGCATTGGTCGATACCGATTTTCCTGAACCAGATTCGCCTACGATAGACAGCGTTTCACCAGCTTTAAGATCAAAGCTAACATTCTTTACTGCATCGACGATACCATCGTTTGTCGTAAAGCTGACAGACAGGTTGTTCACCGAAAGAATGGTTTGTGTGGACATCACGTTTCCTTGTGTATCGAGTTGTTATTACTGTTACTGCCTTTCACGTTGGCAGAAACCTATACCGGGTTATCCCTGCCTAGTTATACAAATGAGACGTCCCAGCTTCTGCTGCAGTCATTGCTTGCAGATACAAGAATTGCTCATGAGCACGAGTGACATGGTCGAGTTCGATCATCCACTGAGCATTGCGCTGCGCCGAGCAAAATGCGGCCATGTGCGCGAGTAAATCTTCACTTTGCTTACTCAATAACTGGCTAACTCGGCCAATCAAATCATGGCTTTCGAGTTGTAAGAACTGGAACAGAGCGTACGATTGGTTAAGGGCTGAAAACGCCTCCTGCTGCATTCCAAGTTTATTGAGAATTTCAGATTGGGCTACGCTGGCATCGCGCAAACCGCTGATGAGACATACAAACTGGCATGGCTTGGTAAGGTCGTTTTCGAGTGCGGAGTGAATGTGATTTGGCAAATGGCTGAGAACATCTTCATACAAGCGATGAGCTTCTGGCCAATGGCCTTGTTCCATCAGCTGTTCTGCTTTTAAGTAGCGCATCCAGCATTGCTCAATATTCATCTTCATCTCCACAAAATTCGATTTGAACAGATATTAAATGAAATTAATTATCAATTGCAAGTGCGACTTGTTTTCACTTTAAATGGCGTACAGCTGTTCGTAAAATGTCCAAACGAACCAGTGTGGAAGATAAATCACTTAAATTTAAACAAATAATCTCTACACTGAGGTAAAGACAATAAGAAAAAGGAGGCGAGTATGGCAGTACAAAGATTGGAACCTAAACAGCTGTATTCTGTAGCTGAGTTAGAGAATATGCCATGTAAGTCGACCAAGGAATTACCTCCGATTGACGAGATTGTTGGGCAAGAACGCGCACAAAAAGCGGTTGAGTTCGCTATGTCAATCAAGGAGAAAGGGTACAACATCTACGCCATTGGTCAGAATGGTCTGGGCAAGCGCACCATGATTTTGCGCTACTTAAACCGCCATCAGCATGATGATGCGGCTCTGTTTGATTGGTGTTATGTCGCGAACTTTGAAGACACGCGCACACCAAAAGTACTGAAACTGCCTTGCGGTATCGGCAACAAGCTTAAAGTCGATATCGAAAAACTGATGGGCAAGCTACTGAATGCACTGCCTCTCGCTTTCGATAACGAGATGTACTACAGCCGTGCCGATCGCCTAAAAAACCAATTGGCGAACAAGCAACAGTCAGAATTGGATACCATCAGTAAAGAAGCCAAAGAGAAGGGCATTAGCCTAACGATCACTGCGCAAGGTGATTATCAATTTGTGGCTATGAATGGTGAAGAACTGCATACCGAAGAGTCTTTCGATGAGCTAAGCAAGAAAGAGCAGGAATACTTCGGCAGTAGCATTGATGAGCTGGAAGTGAGCTTACGTAACATGGTACGTGAGTTAACCGAGTGGGAAGACTCGTTCAGTGAGAAGATCAAAAAGCTTAACGATGATGTGACGTTGGATGTGATCACTCACTTCATCAAGCAGTTGAAAGTGGATTACGCTGAGTACCCAGAAATCAAAACTTACCTAACCGATCTACAAAAAGACATTGTTGAAAACGCTGAGATCTTCTTAGAGCAGAGTGGTGAGCAAGGTGAGATTGCGACCGCTTCTCTGGATAAGAAATTGCCACGTCGTTACAAAGTCAATGTGCTGGTGAATCGCAAAAACAGTGAGTTCCCTATCGTGGTAGAAGAGAATCCGAACTACCACTCGCTGTTTGGTTCGATTGAAACCGCAACCTTCAAAGGTACGGTATTCACCGATTTCTCTTTGATTCGAGCGGGTAGCTTGCACAAGGCGAACGGTGGTGTGCTATTGATGGATGCACAAAAGGTACTAGAACAGCCTTACGTGTGGGACGGATTGAAGCGTGCTTTACGCTCTCGTCAGTTGAGCTTCACGTCACTAGAGAAAGAAGTAACGCTGACTGGTGCCGTTTCGCTTGACCCTGAGCCGATTCCATTGGATATCAAGATCATCTTGTTTGGTGATTACCGTACATACCAATTGCTGCAACACTACGATCCGGAGTTTGGTGAGCTGTTCCGAGTAACGGCGGATTTCGAAGACGAAATGAAGCGTACGCCGGATTCAGAGCTGCAATACGCACGCTTTATCTCTAGTGTGGTGAACGACAACAACATGCTGCACTGCGATAAGAAAGCCATTGCGCGCATTATCGAGTACAGCTCACGCTTGTCTGGTGACCAAACCAAGCTTTCGTTGCATTCTGCCAACATCGCTAACCTATTACGTGAGTCTAACTACGTTGCTCGCCAAGCGAATTCCAACATGATCCGTATCGGACACGTGGAAGAGGCTTTGAGCAACCAAGAAATGCGAGTTAGTCGTTTGCAAGATAGCGTGATGGAAACATTCGTCAATGGCACAACCTTGATTCACACTGATGGTTCTGCTGTTGGCCAAGTCAATGCTCTCTCGGTACTGAGCACCAGTGATCACATGTTTGGTGCGCCAAACCGAATTACTGCGACGACGTGTTACGGCGATGGAGACGTGATTGATATCGAACGAAGTGTCGACCTTGGCGGCAGCATCCACTCTAAAGGTGTGATGATTCTGTCTGCTTACTTGTCGTCTGTGTTCGGTAAGACTGCACGTGTGCCACTAACCACCACAATTACCTTTGAGCAATCGTACGGTGGTGTTGATGGCGATAGCGCAAGTATGGCTGAGTTCTGTGCTGTGGTATCTGCGTTCTCGAAACAGCCAAACCGTCAGGATATTGCGATTACCGGTTCAATGAACCAATTCGGTGAAGCGCAACCTATTGGCGGTGTGAACGAGAAGATCGAAGGCTTCTATGATGTGTGTGAAATCAAAGGGCGTCATGCGGGGCAAGGGGTGATCATCCCACGTTCCAACGTGCATAATCTAATGCTTCGTCCTGACATTGTGAAAGCAGTAGAGAAGGGGGATTTCCACATCTGGGCAATCGATCACGTCACCGAGGCTGTTGAGCTATTTACCGGTAAAGCGGCGGGCGAAGCAACAGAAGAAGGAACTTACCCAATCGACACCATTTTTGGGTTGGCACAAGCTAAGTTAAATGCGCTGAGAAAATAAGCGATCGTTGACTTAAAAGTTTATAGAAAGACGTATAAGCTTTCATAACTTGTCACAACGACAATATCCTGACGTAAAGTCGGGATATTGTCGTTAAAGCCATGAAATTGATGGCTTTTTACTCTGGACAAAAATGTGATCTACCTCTAGTATTTGCCTCCTTGTCTATTCGTCTGGGAATAATCCCATCGCAAGGAAGCCAACACTCAAATACCTGAGGTTACTCATGCAGCTATCACTGAAAAACTTGTCGGTACGAACGCAAGTTTTGGTTCCAGTTCTATTCACCGCGATCACTCTGTTTATTACATTGTGGATCACTCAAAACAACCTAGAAGCAGAGCAAGAATTGGTTGCTTCTAACTCCGATTCTCTCGTGTTTTACAAAGACACGCTGGCTCAAATTGATGACCAAGTTTACCCATTACGCATAAGCGCGGTTTACGCGATCTACGATGCTGCTCGTCGTGATGCGTTTCTTACTGAACTGAAAGCGGGCGCAAAAGCCATTGATACAGACCTTGATCTTATCGATGCACGCGGTACGTTCAGCAAAGACGCGGAGAAGGTTCGTCAAAGTATCGATGCTTACATTGACTACTCGACTCGTGCTGTTGAATTCTTTAACCGCCATGACCGTGGTTTAGTGTCGGATAACGAATACACAAACTTCATCTCAGGTTACCGCCGTGTGGGCAACGAAATGGTTGCAACCATCAACGCACTATCACAGCGTGTGAATGAGATTGCTACGGAAGCAACTGCAGCAAGCGCACGCCAGCATACTCGCGTACAAAACAATGCCATGATGTCAGTGATTGCGGTATTTGCATTTTCTTTACTAGGCGCTTGGTTCCTATCTGGCATGATCGTAACGCCAATCCAAAAACTGCAAGAAGTGATGCGTAAGCTAGCAGGTGGTGACCTGTCGGTACGTGCAGACATTGATGGCGACAACGAAATTTCTCAGCTAAGCAAAGACGTAAACCAAACAGCGAAACAGCTTCACGATACGGTTGATCAATTGATGCGCATCAGTGAAGAAGTCGCTTCTGCTTCAACTGAGCTTGCAGCAGTAATGACGCAAGCAGAAGCAAATGCTCAGCAAGAGCTAGCGGAAATCGAGCAAGTTGCGTCGGCAGTCAATGAGCTAGCGAGCACGGCTAATAACGTAAGTGATAACGCGACATCTGCAGATGCAACAGCACGTGAAGCTGACGGCCTAGCGCAATCTGGCTTAGCGATCTTCCAAGAGAGTGCACAAGCAAGCGAGCAAATGTCTCAAGCACTGAACGATGCTGCGCAAGTGGTTCTGCGTCTAAAAGAGCAATCCGTTCAAATCAACGACGTTATCGAAGTGATTCGTGGCGTATCTGAGCAAACGAACCTTCTAGCGCTAAATGCCGCGATTGAAGCCGCGCGTGCTGGTGAATCTGGCCGTGGATTTGCCGTGGTAGCTGATGAAGTGCGTATGCTGGCTGCTCGTACACAAGACTCTACGCAAGAAATCTCATCTATCATTGAAGAGCTTCAAGCGCAGTCTGGTCTAGCCAACGACAGCATGCAGGTGAGCCTAGAGATGCTTAACCGCAACAACGAGTTGACTCAACAAGCGAACGACGCACTGATCGGCATTACAGAGTCGGTAGCGAATATCAACGACTCGAACACGCAAGTGGCGACTGCGGCGGAAGAGCAGTCTCAAGTAACACAAGACATCAACCGCAATGTCGTTAACATGTCTGAGCTTGTGAACCAAAACGTAGCGGGCATTAGCCAAAGTGCGAGTGCAAGTACGGAGCTTTCTCACCTTGCAGAGAAACAAAAAGAACAGTTGAGCTTCTTCAAGCTATAAGCATTAAGTAGAAACCTTAAGCAATACAAACTGACGGAATATAACCAGAATCCCTGAGCCTTGGCCTGGGGATTTTTTTATGAAAAGTGAAGTAATGACTCAATTAACAGTAATTAAAACAGTCAGTTAATAAAAATAATGCGTGACTCAAGTCACATTTATAAATGTTAAACCAGACTTTCCAGCGTCAAATGTTTTTTAACGCGCACACATTTTTCTAACTATCCGACAACTTGATGGTTTTGACATATTCATATCGTCACCACTAATGGTGTTTTGTTCAATTTAGGCTGTGTATTCAACTTGTTGCGCTAAAAAGCGCAGCTGCTACTATGCCGCCCGTTTTCTCGTTGGTACAGAAAAGTCCTGTTTTCTGGTGAGAAAATAATGACAAAACAAAGATATGGAAAACTATAAATGAAATTGAAAACTTTAGCTGTAGCAGTGGCACTGTTAGCATCTGGATCTCAAGTTGTCGCTTCAGAACTGTACAACCAAGATGGCACTTCACTAGAAATGGGCGGCCGTGCTGAAGCTCGTCTATCTATGATGGATGGCAAAGCAGAAGACCGTTCTCGCATCCGTCTTAACTTCCTAGGCAAACAGGAAATCAGCGATAGCCTATACGGTGTTGGTTTCTGGGAAGGTGAGTTTGAAACATTCGAAAACGGCGGTGTAGACGGTAACAGCGATCTTGAAACTCGTTACGCTTACGCAGGTCTTGGCGGTAAGTACGGTGAAATCACTTATGGTAAAAACGACGGTGCACTAGCTGTTATCACTGGCTTCACTGATATCATGGCTTACCACGGCAACACTGCAGCACTAAAACTGCCAGTTGCTGACCGTACAGATAACATGGTTTCTTACTCTGGCCAGTTCGAGCAACTAGCAGTACGCGCAAGCTACCGTTTTGCTGATCGCACAACAGATGTGAACGGTTTTGACGACAACGAGCAAGATGGCTTCTCTCTATCTGGTATTTACGCATTCGCTGACACTGGCTTTGAGCTAGGTGCTGGCTTTGCTAACCAAAATGACTTTGATCAGTACATGCTAGCGGCTTCTTACACTGTAGGTAACTTCTACGTTGCTGGTAACTACACAGGTATCGAGAAAGATTCTGACGATTACAAAGGCTACGAACTAGCAGCTGCATACACAATGGGCCAAACAGTGTTCACTTCTACTTACAACAAGGGTGAAGAAGAGAGCGAAGAAACTGTAGAAAACCTAGCGGTTGACGTAACTTACTACTTCAAGCCTAACTTCCGTGGCTACGCGTCATACAACTTCGATCTAATGGACAACGAAGGTTCTAACGAGCAAGACGAACTAGCACTAGGTCTACGTTATGACTTCTAAGTCGATAATGACTGAAAATATACTGCCTTATTCTTAGTCATTTAAAACCCCTTGCCAGATGGTAAGGGGTTTTTCCGTTACAGCGGTAAAATGCAGAAAAGCCGTGTCGCGTTAGCCTTTCAGCTTTAGCTTGGTACCATCGAATTTGAGGTGGCTTAACAGGTTCTTAGCGTTGGCTTTGCCGAAATCATCAAACTCCACGCCGTAACGGGCGTAATGAACCGATTTCTGCAAGTTACAAATTCTCCCCTTCAATGGCGCAAGCATACGACCATTACCTGGCATGGTAATGTCGAGCGTCACCAGATCGCCAACTTGCAATGTTCTGCTCATTGGTGACGTCACGAATCGACAACCGCTTTTAGAGAGATCACGTATCTCACACTCTGCTCGGTATTGCTCAAACTGAAGGCGAGAGCGCAGATTCACTTCGTATCGCACTTCTTTTCTCAGCTGATATACCTGCATGGTATTAGGAAGGTTTAGTACCAATAGTGGGTAGGGGTCGCCTAAACGGTGTTTGAGCTGTGCTCGGAAAGGAATGACGGCACCTTCGCCACGATGGGAGTAAGCTTTTACGTTGATCCAAAAGCCTTCTTGAAAGTAAAACTTCAAATCCTCATCGGAGATATTTGGGATTTCAATCAGCGCGGTATTGTTAGAATGACAGCCCATAAATGTGCTGGTGGTGATGAACTTGGTACCAACGGGCGTGGTGACGTTGAGAGTCACCTCACTGCCGTGTTCTACCATTGCCATTGCATCGGTGCTGTTGAGTGTGCTTGCCTGACGTTCTGGAGCGTTTCTGCTTTGTGGAGATGTTCTCTTATCTCCGGCGCTCGCGGTCATATTTCTCATTATTATTGTCGTGCCTGATGTGAGAAGGTGTTACGCGCTATTATTAGTACGAAGTGACTAGATGATTCGTGGGTATCATTCTAGGCAGTCATATAGTTGGTTTCAATAAAGTGAAAGGGAAAAGTGGGGAGCTGATAATGCAGAAAGTGACACAAGACACAATAAACCAAACTTTTTGGGTCGATTTAGAGAGTAACCACAAAGCGAAGGTGGTTTATAAGCTGGATGGACAGGCGATGCAAATCACGTCGACTTTGATTCCTGAAGAGTTACGGGGTAAAGGTTACGGCAAAGTGATGATGGAGGCCGTCTTGCCAGAAATAGAGGCACAAGGTTATCGCGTTGTACCTGTTTGTCCTTACGTGGTTAAATACATAGCAAGACACCCAGAATGGGCACATTTACTCGCATAATGGAGCCAATGATTAATCCACTATATCAAAGCATCGGTGATGAACTCGAACTTGGTTCGCTTGAACGCATTGATGTCATTCAATCGCTATGGGGTGGTTATGGTGAACTCGTTCGGCTGACTTTCCCATCTCACTCTATCATCGTTAAACACGTTCAACTTCCTAAGCCCTCCGAACACCCTCGAGGCTGGAATACCGATCGCTCGCACCAACGTAAACTGCATTCTTACCAAGTGGAAGTGAGTTGGTATCAGTACTTTAGTCAACGGGTTGATGAACACTGTCGAATCCCTAAAGGGTTAAAGTGTTTTCAGAATGAAAATGAATGGCTGATTGTCATGGAAGATCTCGCTCAGGCTGGCTATCCAAACGTGGTAAAAGACGCGAGTAAAGGGCACTTAAAAGCCTGCTTGACTTGGTTGGCAAACTTTCATGCCCGCTACCTTGGCGTGTGTGATGAAACCTTATGGCAAACAGGCACCTATTGGCATTTAGCCACAAGACCCGATGAACTATCGGTACTGAAGGACGATAGGCTTAAGAATAATGCTGAATTGATTGATCGCACTTTACGTCAGGCGCGTTTTAAAACTTTGGTTCATGGGGACGCTAAACTGGCCAATTTTTGCTTTGACGATGAAGGCTCAGCCGTTGCAGCAGTAGATTTCCAATATGTGGGACATGGCTGTGCGATGAAAGATGTGGCACTGTTTATGAGCAGCGCTGTTGGACCTAGCCAGTGTGCTGAGATGGAAGCTTGGGTACTGGACACCTACTTCAATGCGTTAGCTAAGGCACTTAAACACTATCAACCTGAGCTTGACGTTTCTGTGGTTGAGCAAGAATGGCGACCATTATTTGCTGTTGCGTGGGCTGATTTTCAGCGCTTTGTGAAAGGGTGGAGCCCGGAACACTGGAAGATTAACTCATATACGGAAGCGTTAACTCTGCGAGCACTGGATTACTTAGATTCACTTTATAGCTAAGACGTAAGACATCGTTATTAATTTGATTCTTAGGATATAAGTAGAAAAGAAAACCTCCCATGATGTTTCTGTAAGGAATCGTGGGAGGTTTTTTGTTTGGTGTGGGTTTAGTTTTTCGGTTTTCGAATGCGAGCTAGGCTGTAGGTATTGATAAACTCTCCGTCTCGGAAAGAGGCATCAACTAACTCACCTTCGATCTCAAAACCGTGTTTTTTGTATAAACCAATCGCCGCTTCGTTATCAGTATTCACTTCAATTTGGATGCGTCTTACATTCAGCCAGTTATCTGCTAGTTCCGTCACTGTGCTTATCAGCGCACTGCCAACCCCTAAACCGTGGTACTTATCATGAACACCAATACCAAATGATGCGGTGTGCGAAGTTCTTGGACGTTGTGAGTGATGGAACCCAATGTTTCCTACCACCTTGCCATCGATTTCTGCGACATAGCTATATACACCAGCTGGCATGTTGGATAACCGGTCGACCCACATGGTGACGGATGGCTTCGGGAGTTGCAGGGTTTCACGTTGTGCTTTTGGTTGCGAATAAATTTCGACTAGCGCAGCAGCGTCTTCAACAGTGGTTGGACGAACGATAATTTCCATGCTTCTCTCCTTTGTAGTTATTTGGAATTAAATTCAATCTAACGAGAGAAAGTTACTTTGAATAGTCTTTTTTATCTTTACGCTTCAAATGGCTTTTAAATTAGTATTTTACGCATCTATAACTTTCACTTTTTATAGTGAATTATCATTGGAAATACCAATGAGAGTGATTTTTTGTTGAATTTTTGTGCTAAAGAAATTCACCTTTATGGAGAATAATGGTGAAGTTGTATTAATCAAAATAAACCTATTTTTATCAGAGCTTTAAGCTGCCATATGTAATTAGTTGCTTTTTGTTTTGCTGGGTTAATTCCAAACCATAGAATTGACGAGATCATGACAAGGAGACACTGCTTCCAATAAAAATTTTATGCAGTGCCTCGAGGGGTTGAGAGGTAAATAAAAGAGAGCTAAGCGATTATTGCTCGTTGTTTTGCGCGGCTTTTAAACGTGACTTTTCTGCGTTGATTATGCCTGGGTTCCCAATGCGAACGGTTTGGAGTAAATGTTTAATCCACATAGGCAAAGATGGGGATAAGCGGTAATGAATCCAAAGACCATGTCGGGTATCTTTCAAGAATGTAGTGTCTCTTAGTAAAGCTAGGTGGCGAGAGACTTTTGGCTGGCTTTCATTCAAAGCGTTTTTCAAATCGGTTACGGTTAGATCTTGTTCATCTTCTAACAGCATCAATATCTTGAGTCGCAGCGGATCGCTCATCAGCTTAAAGAAATTGCTCGGATCCACTTGTGTGCGGTTTTCTTCACTGTTGAGGAGTAGAAATAGACTGATTCTCTCAATCAATTCTTTTGCCGTATTGTGGAAAGGTTCGACACCTTCAAGCGGTTTTGGGTCGACGAGGTTCCAATGTAATTGGTCGATGTCTTGGTCGAAGATCACGCATTCATCTTTGGCGTTATCACACAATGTAATGACGAAGTCATAGTGATTCTTTTCCACTTCTGCGTAGTCTTTCGAGCGAAGTCCTTCATGACTTATTTGATGCGCTTTCAATACATCAAACACTCTTGTGTCGACATCACTTGGGTGGACTCCTGCGCTTTCGGCATGGAACATTTCACCTGCCATATGGTTGAAGATCGCTTCGGCAAGTTGTGAACGAGCGGAGTTACCGGTGCAAAGAAACAGGACTTGTTTTTTCATCATATCAAACTATGGATTTCAGAGGCTTGCGTCAAAATGACCATTGATACGCAACAGTATAACCTTCTGAGAGTTGAACAAGAAGCACGTACCTTTCCTTGGTCTATGAGCGGTCAGGCTACGATTCATACGAAGGAATGCGGTCATAATTTTCAACTTGTAAAAATTGTTTTAATTATCATCAAATAAAATGGACGGTAGTGAATTTTTTCTGTGCCATTTTTTCACCTAACCTGATGAAATTAAAAGAAAGTACTAAAAAGGGTTAAATTATAATGATATTGCGAATTTGTTACATTTGGCGGTATGATGGCGGCTTCATATCCTAAGGACTCATCATGAATACGCCACAGAAAAGCTGGAGAACGCCACAAAACTTTCTTCTGCTGATTTCCATTATTGTTCCTATTGCCTTCTCCACTTGGATGGCGCTACTGAACAACTTCGTTATCGAAAAAGCCAACTTTGATGGAGCCGATATCGGTTTACTGCAAAGTGTGCGTGAGATTCCCGGTTTTCTTGCTTTCACTGTTGTGTTTGTTTTGCTGTTTATCCGTGAGCAACGTTTTATGTTGGTCTCGCTCGCCATGCTGACACTAGGCACGGCAATCACAGGTTACTTCCCATCTTTGTTTGGACTTCTTTTTACCACCTTGTTGATGTCGACTGGCTTCCATTATTTCGAAACACTGAAGCAATCTTTGTCCTTGCAATGGCTTTCTAAGGAAGAAGCGCCGGAAATGCTGGGTAAGTTCATTTCGGTTGGAGCCTTAGCCTCACTGTTCACATACGGTGCAATTTGGGTGCTGTTGGAGAAGTTGAAACTGGAATTCAAAACCGTCTACTTATTGGCTGGTGGTATTGGTTTTGTGTTGATTATGATCATGGCGTTTGCCTTCCCAGAATTCAAAACGGAAGTACCACAAAATAAGAAGCTTGTTCTGCGTAAGCGTTACTGGCTGTACTACGCCTTGACCTTTATGAGCGGTGCACGACGTCAAATCTTTACGGTTTTTGCTGGGTTCTTGATGGTTGAGAAGTTTGGCTATTCGGCTGCAGACATTACGCTTCTCTTCTTAATCAACTACTTGTTTAACTTTCTTTTCGCTAAGCGTATTGGACGTTTCATCGGTGTCGTAGGTGAGCGCAAAGCCTTGATGTTTGAATATGTGGGACTGATTTTTGTCTTCGTCGGTTACGGTTTAGTACAAACCGCGGAGTGGGCGGCAGCACTGTACGTGGTCGATCATCTGTTCTTCGCTTTGGCACTTGCAATCAAAACCTACTTCCAGAAGATAGCCGATCCGGCAGACATGGCATCAACGGCGGGTGTGGCGTTTACCATCAACCACATTGCGGCTGTCGTGATTCCAGTAACCTTTGGTGTGATTTGGCTGGTTTCGCCTTCAAGCGTGTTTTACATTGGTGCCGCTATGGCCGCAGTGAGTTTGCTGCTTTCTTTGAACATTCCTGCCAAGCCGGAAGAGGGAAATGAGACTCGTGTGTTGAGATGGAACTAAGTTAGTACTTACTACTCAATAGCTTGGCGCGAAAGCTGGTTATAAAAATGGGATGCAGAGGCATCCCATTTTTATATTCGGTTTTCAACGTGAGACTGGTTTGTTGTAAGACTGGTTCGCTTAGAACGGATACCAAAACAGCTGAGTGTCTATAACGCGTTTGCTAATCGCTGCGGCAACAATCACGACGATGCCTGCCATACACACCATATCGGCTTTGGTCAGCGGCTTTAGGCTGTACCAAGTACGAGAAGAATGATGGCCAAAACCACGCAATGTCATCGCGTTAGAGATTTGGTCAGCGCGATCTAGGCTAGAGAAAATCAAAGGGCCTAAGATCTTAGAAACGTTCTTCATACGGGTATACAACGGCGCTTTCTTACTCAGTTCAACACCGCGAGCTTGTTGAGCATGCATGATGTTGACGAAGTCTTTCTTCACTTCTGGCAAGTAACGCAAGGTCAAACTTACTGCATAGGCGATTTTGTAAGGCACACCCATGCGGTTCAAACTTGCTGCAAACTCAGTAGGGTGCGTAGTAAACACAAAAACCAAGGCAATTGGGAACATACTGAAGTATTTCAGTGTCACGGTGACCAGATAGAACAAGGTCTCTTGGGTGAGTGAGTAATTACCCGGTAACGACAACAATACTGTTGTTGAGCCCATGTATTCACCGCCTTGTTGCGGTGCTAATGCGAACATAAACAGAGCATTAATCAACAAAACGCTGCCTGTACCGATCAGTAAAGGCTTGTACACATGGAAAGGTACCTTGGTCATTTTTAACAAACCAAGACCTACAACGATCAGTAGAGCAATGATGCGCAAATCAAAGGTCGTAAGTACCACCGTTACCCATGCAATGAACATCAAAAACTTGGTGATGCCATTGAGTTTGTGCAGTGGCGATTGGGTATCGATGTAGTTGATACCAAACTTCATCTTGTTGTCTTTCATGCCACTACTTTCTTAATGTTTTTAGCATCATTGATTTGTGAATCTTGAGCTTCTGAAGTTTGTAAATCGGCTTTGTTTTCACGCTCTCGACGTGCTTTTTCAACGTCAATAAAGTGCTGCATAAAGTCGTTCGTGTTCTCAATGCCTAACTCAGTCGCCAGTTCATACAAGCTAGTTGTCGCCAAGTTCGCTTGGTCTAACAGTGCTGGGGAACTAAACACTTCGGTCATTGGTGCGTCGGCAATCAACTTGCTGTCGGCAATCACGATGGAACGAGTGGTGTATTCCAAAACCAAGTGCATGTCATGAGAGATGATCATCACCGTGATGCCAAGTTCACGATTAAGCTTCTCAATAAAGCTCAGCATCGATGTGTAGTTACGGTAATCTTGACCGGCAGTAGGCTCGTCCAGAATCAAAAGCTCAGGCTCTAGGGCAAGAATCGATGCAATCGTCACACGCTTCTTCTGACCGTAGCTTAAGGCCTCAATTGGCCAATGGCGGTATTTGCTCAAACCACACAGCTCGAGGGCTTCCAATACCTTCGCTTCGACTTGTTTCTCTTCAACACCACGGTTACGCAGGCCGAAAGCCACTTCGTCGAAAATCATGTGATGCGAAATCATATGATTTGGGTTTTGCATTACCACGCCAACCTTTTGGCTGCGCTCGAAAATGGTTAGCTCGTTTAAGTCTTGGCCGTTCAAGATCATCGAACCTTGGTCTGGTTCAATCACGCCCATCACAAGCTTAGTGATGGTGGATTTGCCGGAACCGTTTTTACCCAAAACCGAAATGAACTCGCCGCGTTTTACATCGAAGCTAACGTCTTCAAGCGCGTTTTTCTCATCATCGTAGGAATAGGTAAGGTTACGAATAGCCAAAAGAGTCTCGGCTTGCTTTTCAACGTTGGTCGCTTTTGAGGCTTCAAACCATGTGCTGACGGCGGTTTGGTATTGCGCCAATGGCAATGTGTTTAAGCTTGATGGTTTTGCATCGCCTTCAATCGCGCAGCCTGCTTCTTTCAACGCGGAAAGGTAAAGTGGCTCACGAATACCGTATTCCTCGAGAAGAGGGGATGCCAATATCTCATCCGGTGTGGTATCTGCGATGATTTCACCGCTTTCCATTAGAATGATGCGGTCAACAGAGCGGTGCAGAACATCCTCAAGACGGTGCTCGATAATAATGATGGTTTTACCCGTTTCACGGTGCAGCTCATCGATAATCTCGATGGTCTTCTTACCCGTCCTCGGATCAAGGGCAGCGAGTGGTTCGTCGAACAATAAGATGTCAACGTCATCGACTAAAATACCTGCCAAAGAAACGCGCTGTTTTTGACCACCGGATAAATCATGTGGGGAGCGCTCTAACATCTGTTCCAAGTCGACCATTTTGGCTGTAGCTTTGACCAAAGGGTACATGTCGATGTTAGACATCAATTGGTTTTCCAACGCGAATGCGATGTCTTCACCAATACTCAACCCAACAAATTGGCTGTCCGTATCTTGCAGTACGGTACCAACTTGTTCGGTGAATTGGTGCATGTCAAAAGGGGCGGTGTCTTGACCATTGATGGTCAGTTTGCCACTAGTTTCCCCTTTGATAGCGTGTGGGATCAGTCCGTTAAGACATTGGCCAAGGGTAGATTTACCACTACCACTTGGACCGATAATGACGATTTTCTCTCCTTTCTCTATCCTTAGATTGATATTTTTTAGCGTCGGTTTGTCCAGCGACTCATATCTAAAAGAGAAGTTAGAAAATTCGATTGTCATTCGACATTAAGCCTCTGTTAAGTTGCGGCTTTGCTTGTTACGTTTTGCGACAGACTTAAGAATGAAGAAGCCCACAATAGCAATAAGAATAGTGTTACCCAGCGCGATGATCGACAACTGTGTGAATACCTTAGTGAACGGTTCTGCGTACAAAATGGTGTCTAGGAAGGCTGAACAGCCATAACCGAATACGTTGCCCAACAGCGCAAGCACCACGAACAACGCGAAGTCTTTCATATTGAAGTCACCTTTCTCTAAGCGGTTGCGTGTTAGAGAAGGGAAAAGACCGATAATTAAACCGACAATGCCTGAACCAAGTACCCAAGTGAGCCATACGCCCCAGCCTGCAAATAGGTCGGTAACCCAGTGGCCGATAAAGCCAACCAAGAAGCCTACCAGAGGGCCGAATAATACTGAGAACAATGCCAATACCGCCATTGCTGGTTTCAGCGTCGTGTTTGCAAACACAGGGATGCCAAACATTGGCAAACCGCCGATGCCGTATAGTGCAGCACCGATTGCAATAACCACCACGGTTTTAGCAGAAAGATTCATAGATAACCTCAGTTCAATTGTCGATTTTAAAGAACGTTCACTTGCTTTGTTTTGCAGCGCTGATTGTGTAACAAAGTTTGGAAACAACCAAGCTGCTTATTGTTTGCTCTATTTTTCTTCAAGAAATGTGTGACTGAATTCACGCACCTCATTGACTGGCTTAGTTTTTCAGCAAGCATCAAAAATAAGGCGCGCATTATACAGAATATTGATAAAAGTGGGAATGCTATCTGTCTGGATGGCTAGAATGAAAACAGGGGCTGACTGTCAGCCCCTGATTACACCTTGTGATGGTTTTTTCACCTATAAATTAATGGTCTAGGTATAGGTAGTTTTGCCAGCTCTTCATACGAATAAGGACTTTGCGCATGATAGATACGTGGGTAAAGCTATCTGAGTAAACGGCGACTTCAACCGCTGTACCCATCGGCAGATGATACTCTTCTAAGTCATCCGTGATTTTTAATGTCACGAAAACGCGACCGCTGGTGCGCAGAGCTTCTGTTCCAAGCAGTGAGCCTCGAGCTTGGAATTGGCTCTCACCAATGGCTGGCAGCACTTCGACCACTTGACCTTTAAACACCTTGCCCGGTAGTGCACGGAACATAAACTCCGCTTCAAACCCAGCCTCTAGACGTTGCAATGAGTTCTGGCGAAACGCTGCCGTATAAAGCTTGTCTTCGGTATGGACAAAGGTCATTACTGGTGCGAGCGGCAAAGGTACAGCCATCACACCTGGACGCAGTGCCAATTGCGTTACATAGCCATCCGTTGGTGCGGTTACGACGGTTTGCTCTAAATTGAACTCAGCTTTTCTTAACTCGGCCAATAGTGACGCGACTTGCGTGTTTTCTCCACCCACTTCAGAATCGAGCGCGATTTGCGCCTGTTCTTGCTTTGATTGCGCCACTTCTAATGCTGCTTGCGCGGCCTTGAACGCTTGGCGACGAGTATCTAATTGTTGCTCGGTGAAGGCGCCACGATCGAAACCACGTTGGTAACGATCAAATTCGCGTTGCGCTTTATCACGTTCTGCAAGCGCTTTGATGACCGCAGCTTCTGCTTCTTGAACGCTAGACTCAAGACCAAGTGCGCCCTGGCTTGCTTCTTTTACTTTTGCTCTTAGCTTGTCTACTTCCGCTTGGTATGGAATTGGGTCTATACGGAAAAGTACATCACCTTTTTGCAGCGGTTGGTTTGGTTGAACCGGAACTTCAATGACTCGACCACGAACGCCCGAAACAACGGGGGTGGTTGAGAACACTTGGTTACCGATCTGACTAAAAGGGTGATTATAGTTCATCAATAAGATAAGTGTACCGACCAACACCACACCACCGAGTACCGCTGTTGGCACTGTCCACTTGTTAAGTGGGATATTAAAGATTTTGAAAATCGCGATACATAGCGCGGCGTAAGTCAGAACCAGTAGTAAATCCATTATTGTTCCTCCTTACCTTGTTCTTTTTGTGCTGGAGTGCTCGGTGCTGGCTTTTCGCCTTTTAGCGTAGAGACTTCTTTTCTCAATTCATTGACTTCATTAATTAGCTCTTCAAGGCGATGATGGATATCATGTGTTTCTTGTTCGAGTTGCTTGAAGCCCCAGCCTCGCTCTTTGCGCCACAATGCTGCCCATATCCATAGGAATGGCCAAAGTGCATGAAGTGTGAAAAGGCTCACCCAGCCTGCGTAGTGTATTGCGTCTTGGTGAGGGTGTTCACGCTGTTTTGCTATTTCATAAGGAATATCGTGAATCACGATGATTCCGTAGAAGATAACTAAAGCAACGAAAATGAGTAACCCAAGTGCAAAATAGTCTAAAAACATCTTACTTCCCTGTGCTTGTTGCTAAATAGAAAATAATTCGTAAATTAGTTGTTTAAGTATTTGATGAAACAATAAGTGTATCAAGTTATTTATAGCTCAATTCACAGTTATTGAGAGATACGGCATGGAATACGAAGGAGTAAACAGTGCTATATTCTGGTGAGATTGCCGCGATCAGCGCCGCAATTGTTTGGGCATGTGCGACTTGGATATACAGTCAATTCAGCCATCGTTTTTCTGCCATGCAAATTAACATTGTTAAAGGGGTGATCGCCTCGATGATGATGTTGGTCGTGATTCCTTTTCTCCCCCAAGGTCTGCCAAGCCAAATCGAACCTATTCACCTTGCTGTATTAGCAGTGTCCGGTGTCATTGGTATTGCCATTGGTGATAGCGCTTACTTTTCCGCGCTAAAACGTATCGGGCCAAATAAAACGTTATTGTTGGAGTCCCTTGCTCCACCGTTATCAGGCGTGCTTGCGTTGGTGTTTCTTGGCTCGGAGCTGACGCTACAAAGTTGGCTTGGTGTGGTAGTGACGACCGCTGCAGTCACTTTTGTTGTCTTTCAGCCCTCTTCAACAGGTGAAGAAACCAATTGGAGTGGTATCGGATTTGGTCTGTTGGCGAGTGTATGCCAAGCAACGGGTGTGGTGATTTCTCACTATGCATTGGTGGCAGGGGATCTTCCACCTTTGTTGGGGGCATTAATCAGACTCAGCATTGGTGTGGTTGCGGTTTGTTTGGTGATTAAAGTCGTTGAGCCAGCTCCGTTTAAAGGCATCAAGCAGCACATTCAAGAGATGGGTAATAAGGCGATGGGATGGCTGTTATTGGCGATTTTCGTCGGTACTTTCCTCGCGCTTTGGCTACAACAAATCGCTTTGAAATACGCCAACCCAGCGATTGCACAAACCTTAATCGCCACTAGCCCGCTGTTTATCTTGGTGATTTACGCTATGAAAGGTGAAAAGGTAGGAGCGAAGAGCGTGATTGGAACATTGGTCGCGCTCGGTGGCATTTCGCTGTTCTTTCTTTAAAGCATTCTCTTAGTTAGTTGAAGCAATATACAAAAACGCCCCAGTTTGAGCTGGGGCGTTTTTTATAGATTGAAAATCTGGCTTATAGCTCAGTACACACTTGGTTTCGACCACTGGCTTTCGCGCGGTATAGAGCTTTGTCGGCACGGTAGAAGGTGCGCTGAGTATTCTCACCCTCCCGATGTAAGGTAATGCCGATGGAGACGGTCAAGCCACGCTCGCCTAAGATTTCATGCCAACCAAACTGGTAAATGCGCTCGCGGTAGTTTTCGGCGTGCATTTCTGCCTTGGCAACCTCGGTGTTTTCTAGAATCACCAAGAACTCTTCACCACCGAAACGTACACACGATGAACCACGGAACTTGAAGTACCCAGAAAGCTCCTTGGAGACGTTCACAATGGCTTTGTCGCCCACTAAGTGGCTAAGCTCATCATTGATGGATTTAAAGTGGTCAATGTCGATCACCATTAGGGCAAATGGCGTATCGTGCAGCAACAAGTCTTTCAGCTTCACTTCTAGCCAACGACGGTTGTGGAGTGACGTTAACGGGTCGGTAAAGACATCTTGTTGAAGCTGAGCAACGGTGTTTTTGTGTTGTTTAGTGGTTTCTTTGAGCTCTTTGTTCTCAATCTCTGAAAGGATCAACTTGAGCTGTAATTCAAATCGACTTAGGCGACGCAGCTGAGTTGGGCCAAGTTCACAGATCGGAATATGTTTCACTAAATCAGATTCGACTCGGAAGGCTTTTTTCTCGTAGTTGAGCGCTTCTTTGAACAAGCCTTGAGACGCACACACTTGGCTCATCGCGTTATAAAAACGATTCGCGATCAAAGGCGATGTTTGCTCATTGATACGCTTCCCCGTAGAAGCTAACAATAGATTTGATAATGATTGATGACCAACTTCATTCAAACAGTAAGCCGTCTCGATCTTTACCATGGTCGAGAGCCAAACAGTATGTTGCTTGCCTGTTGCGTATTGAATCTGAGAGATAGCAAGTAGTGCTTTGTTGTACTCTTTTTGCAGTCGAAGCAACTTAGCTCGGTATAAATGAATTTGTCCTGTCAGATTTTTATCGCTGACGAGGATACTGAGCTCTTCGCACTCGCTTAAGAGGTCCGTCGCCGCGCCTATACGTTGCAAACTGATATAACAAGCTAGCATGTACAGCTTATAGCGTAATCTCAATGAACGGCTGCCGACGGCATGGTCAATCGCATCGATTTTTTGGTAGTAACGAAGAGCGCGGTTGTGGTCGCCATACGCGTCACAAAGGTTGCCCATGCCGATGATTGCCATAACATACTCATCGATATAACCGTATTCGACGGCAATGTTGGTGGAAGCAATGTACTCGGTGAGTGCAGAGTTATAATCGCCTTTTTCTACCAATCGGTCACTCAAGCTGGATTTGACAGAGAGGATATCCTCAACGTCTTCTGGCAGTTTAAGTAAATCGAGTGCATGACGCAGTTCTTCAATGCTCTCTTGTAGCTGTTTAATCTTACTTCGATATTCCGCGCTGATGATGTAGCAGTGCGCCTTCTCTTGATTGGTCGAGGCGATATGCAGACGGATGTGTTCCCATAGGATTAGCGCTTCTTCACCGGCAACGGAAGAGGGATCCATGCCAGCATCAGTCACCTTACTAAGCAGTTGTTCCATTCTTCATTACCTCAATGTGGCTCTCTTCCAACTGCTCTAAGGTGAACGGGAAGGTTAGGATGTCCTGTAGATAAAGTGTTGGCTTAGGGCCCGTTAAACCACGGCGTTTCCATGGATAGATGTCTAACATAGCGCAAATGGTGCGGTAGAGTTCTTCGGCTGCTTGGTCCTTTTCTGCAATCAACATCGCTAAGCGGTCACTGCTTAAGCGAGAGATAAGATCGCTAGATGTAGTGAGCGAATGGACCAACTCAGTACAGATGTCTAGGAAGGCCGGATCTGAGTGACGGATCATGATCACAGCATGGTTGGAGTGTTTTAGCTCGGTCTTGAATAGAACCAGTTGCTCCCACCAGTAAGTCTCTGACACCACGTTTGAGAACTGTTTCTCTGGATCGTATTCATGTTGGGCACGAATACGGTTAATGAGTTTTCGCGCGCGTTGTTCGAGTTGGCGTTTAGAGCCTCGCGCTTTGTCCATACTGACACGATGAGTTTGCTCTTTGAGCATCTTAAGTGCGTGTCGACGGTATTTTTGGAACGCTTGGAAAGCAAGCTCGTAATCGCCTTGCTCTTCGGCTACACGTGATTGTTGGAAACAAATTTGGCTGAGCAGTTCGCCGTTATCGAACGCGAGTGCTGATTGCTCGGCTAATTGCAGCAACCTTGCTGCACTCTCTGTGTTTTTACGCAGCAATTCCAGTCTTGCACGGCTGATAAAGGAATGCGCTTTCATCCACGTCAGGTCTTGCTCTATCGCAAGCTGTTGAGCTTTTTGTGTGGCTTCTTCTGCCGCATCAAGTCGCTCTAATCCTAGTAAAGCAAGGCCTTTGAAATCCCAGATCTCTGCTTGCCAAGTGCTGTCGTCGTGATCTCTGAGTACTTCTGTTGCACCATCAAGCACACTCAACATCTCAACGAAATTGTTCAGCAAGTAGTAATCCCATGCGAGCAGGATTCGGGCTTTGCCTTCTAGCCAAGCAATACGGACATTGTTTGCCACTTTCACTGCGAGTTCATGCGTAGAGGCGGCAAGCTTGTGTTCGTTGGTGATTCGCCAAACATTACCTAAGCCAATTAATGCTTCGATTTGGATCTCGATATCGTCGACCAAAGCCGATTGCTCTAGGGCATTAATCCAGTATTGTTGTGCAGAGTAATATTTGGCTTGTCCCCAATACTGCAGGGCAAATAAATGAAGGATCTTTGGAAGGTGATCGTCAGTATCAAGTTGAATTTGGAGGTTGTAAGCATCTTTGACCAGCTTTAAGCCATGTCGATAATCCATGCTACACCAGCAAGCATTAGACATTGCGATAAGCGCTCGAATCTCACCATCTACAAATAGAATTTGCTCTGAACGAATACGGCATTGCTCCGCGATTCGAAATGCTCGCTCAGGATCAGATTTTATCTGGCCTTCAAGGGCGTTGAGCTCGGCTTCGAGCTGAATTTGGCTTTTATCCAACGTTCACATCCATGACTATCGAACTGGAATTTACACCTAAAAACAAGTGGTTAGATGCGTATATCATTGCGGTGTAGAAAACAGTCACACCAATAAGGTATCGGATTCCGTAATGTATACCGCGCTCCGCGCTTATTTACCACTTCTAAATGAGTAAACTGTTAAATAATCATGATAACAATTGTTTGATCGTGAGTGGTGCGTCGGTGACTTTGAGCCTTTGAGCAGCAGTAAGTCCTTGCTTATCCTGATAGCACAAATTATGCCAAGCTCTGAATATATCTAAAAGAGGCAATATACCTGCAGGACGCAATTTGCGACGTGGCTCGTTGATAAAGCTTTCAAACAGCAGTTGAAAACGATTTTGATAGAATTGGATATGTCGAGTTGTGGCCACATTGAACCACGATTCCGGCTCATTTCTGTCGCCAGCTAAATAACAGATACCCTTATTGCACTCGTATTGGCTGGAGATCGCCCAGCGGTCACGCCACCAACTCATGTAGGCAATATCCACTTTACCAAATGGCGCGTTCATGTCCCAAATCGCGTCTTCTTCGACATACATCAGATCGACGCTTTTCTCTTTAATGCGAGATAAACAAACGCTCAACGCAGCAGAGCGGAGCAGGGGATCTTGAGGCATGTAGATAGAAACACGCTTTTCAGGGCAACACATATCCAACACATGGAGGTAGTGTGCATAAGAGGTGTAAGGCGGACGAATCAATGCGCCTTTTGATGGGTAGTGGAAGACAGAAAGGTTCCCCAATGGGTCTTCTACGTTGCAACGGGCCAAGATAGTTTGGTACTTCTGATCGATGCGTTCACGTAGCTTCTTAGATGGCGTTGGTGGCGGTTCGCTTGCTTCTGCAGTGTATTCTTGCGAAACGAAACGAGACACCTCATCGTATGGGTTGTGATCCATAGCAGCGATTGGCTCATCATCAGAAGAGTAGTTCACATGCTGACACAGAATGTAGCCTGAATGCGCTTCACCCGAAGCAATCCAATACACGCCATTGTTGCTGTTTGGTTGCAGGGCGACGTAGTTTGATGCCAGTTCATAATGCTTTGCATGGTTAACCCAACGAGCATCTATCGTCGCCAATTTACGGCGGCAACGGCTAGCAATATGGTCAACATGGTCGTAAAAGGTTTTTGGGTTGATGCTGAGTTTACGGCAGATTTCTCGAACGGAATAACCAGTAAACAATAAGCCCATCAAATTCTCTTGGAATTGAAGCTTTTTGTTGGCACCAGACCATTTATCGACAAAGGTACTTTGACACACTTTACAGCGGTAACGTTGGCGATCGCCACTGTAACCGAAAGCGTGATAGAGGTGTTTGTGCGTGTGGACAGAAAGTCCGAAGTTGTCGCAATCATCATTACGACAAGCAGGTAACCCGTCACTATGAACGTGACGCAGACGATGAAGTTCGTTCACTACATCGCGGTTATTAAGTAAGGGGGGGAAAGCTCCACATTCACGGCATACCATCGCCGGACGTTTAGGGTTAGCATGCTGCAAAACGTACCGCTTCGCATCACTCAATCCAAAGTTGTCACACGCCAATGTTTTACAAAAGTTGAGTTGTAACCCATCTGCGTCCCTTGGCAGTTCGCCGTTAGACACAATCGCCCCCTCGGGATAATTCGTGCAGCCGGTCAGGCTCCGGCTGCAATTTACTACTTAGAAGTTTCTTAGATGTTGATTGCTGTTTCTAATGCAACTTTCATCATGTCGTTGAACGACTTTTGACGCTCTTCTGAGCTTAGTTTTTCACCACGAATGATGTGGTCAGAGACCGTTAGGATAGTTAGTGCTTTCGCGCCTAGGTCTGCAGCCACACCGTAGATACCAGCCGCTTCCATATCTACACCTAGGATGCCTAGTTTTTCCATCTTCTCGAAGATGTCTGCTTCTGGTGTATAGAACAGGTCTGCAGAGAATACGTTACCAACTTTTACTGGAACTTCTTGAGCACGCGCTTGGTTTACCGCTTCTTCTAGAAGGCCGTAGTCAGCGATTGCCGCGAAGTCGTGGTTGTTGAAACGGATACGATTTACTTTTGAGTCTGTAGATGCACCCATGCCAATAACAACGTCCATTAGTTTCACGTCGTCACGTACTGCACCACAGCTACCTACACGGATAACGTTTTTCACGCCGTACTCAGCGATTAGCTCGTGTGTGTAGATACAGGCTGATGGGATACCCATACCGTGGCCCATTACAGAAACTTTTTTGCCTTTGTAAGTGCCAGTAAAGCCGAACATGTTGCGAACGTCACAAACTTGTGTCACATCTTCTAGGAACGTTTCTGCGATGTATTTAGCGCGCAACGGGTCGCCTGGCATTAGAACTGTTTCAGCGAAATCACCTGGTTGTGCGTTAATGTGTGGGGTTGCCATAAGTGCTCTCCAAAGTTTTGTTCAGGTAAAACGCATCAATTATAGATGCTATTACCAATTCTGTTGAACTTGTTCGTTTTCGTTGAGGCCATAATATCGGGACAGGGTAAGGGGACTTGAGAGTTAAGTCACAAAACGGTCGGTTCTAGTGTTTAAATAATCTTTTGATAACCAAATCTGTTGAAAGCAAAAAGGCAATCGATTTGCTTTTGAGCAGTTTGTCGATTGCGTGCACAAAATCCCTATATCGCCCTCAAATTTTTTCTTCAAATCGTCTGATCTAAATCCTATATGAATGAGTAAAACGATTAAATTGTACAATTTATTTTCTTGTACAATGTTAATTGACTTGCTATAAGTTGTACAACAAAACATTTTGTATAGGATGCTTCGTTATGGAATCTTCAATCAAAGTCGGTATCAGCTCTTGTGTACTTGGAGAACGAGTACGTTTCGATTCGGGACATAAAATCAGCAACTTCGTAACGAAGGAATTAGACGGCTACTTCAGCTTTGTGCCAGTTTGCCCTGAAGTTGGTGTAGGCATGTCTGTGCCGCGTCCTACTATCCGCCTAGTCAGCAATGAAGAACGTATTGCATTGGTCGAGACAAAAAATCCTGACAACGACCACACAGAAAACATGCTCGCTTATTCCGAAAATAAAGTGAACGAACTACAAGGTGAGCAACTGTGCGGTTACATCGTTTGCGCTAAGTCGCCGACTTGCGGTATGGAACGTGTAAAGGTGTACAGCAAAAACAATGCGGCAAAAGAAGGTGTTGGTTTGTACACCAAAACGTTAATGGAAAAAATGCCGTGGTTACCAGTAGAAGAAGACGGTCGCCTGAACGATCCGGTATTAAAAGAGAACTTCATTACGCGTATTTATTGTTTGAATGACTTTTATGAGTCAATGGGTGGAGAGCCAACCCGCGGTAAGATTGTCGAGTTTCACTCGCGCTACAAGCTGACGCTGATGGCGCACCACCCAGAATCGTACCGTTCTCTTGGTCGATTGGTGGCTGATGTAGCGAACTATGAAATCGATGAGTTTTACAGCCAATACCGTCTGGGCTTGATGCAAGCACTACAAAACCGTGCCAGCCGCAAAAATAACACCAATGTGTTGATGCACTTACAAGGCTACTTTAAACGCTCATTAACTTCTGACGAGAAAGCAGAACTTGCGACCGTGATCAGTGACTACCGCACAGGGTTATTACCACTGCTTGCGCCGCTAACGTTAATTAAGCACTATCTCAACGCGTACCCAGATGCGTACTTACAAAAACAGAAATATCTAGAACCATACCCACAGGAGATGAGACTTCGTTATGGATTGTAGCCAAGAAGAAAAACTATACGCGATTCGAGATGTATCTGAGCTAACGGGTGTAAAGCCCGTTACTCTGCGCGCTTGGCAAAGACGCTATAACTTGATCCAACCGCAAAGAACTGATAAAGGGCACCGCCTATATCGTCAGCAAGATTTGGACACAATACGAGAGATTCAAGGTTGGTTGGCTAAGGGCGTTGCTATCGGCAAAGTGAAGGGACTGCTAGGACAAGACTCAGACGTTGATGTGTCAACAGACAACCAGCGTTTGGAAGAAGTTGAAGTGATGTTGAAAGCGTTGTCGGAGCTTAATCGTGGCAAAACGGAAACGCTCCTGTCTAACGTATTAAAAGAATACCCACTTAATATTGTGATTGAACAGCTGATCAATCCGGTGTTTGAAGCATTAGATCTAGTGAAAGTCTCGCTGCGTTCATTGCAACTTGGTTTGTTCCAAACGTGTCTAATCACTCGCCTCGCCCTAGTGGTGGACTCAGAGAATAAAGCCGCGTCTAAAGGGAGATGTCTGCTGGTGAGCTTCGAGCAAGTTCGTGACTCAGAGAGCTGGATTCAAGCCGCAAAACTGTGTGAACAAGGCTACCACATCACCTTAATCGACAAAGTCGAAGATGTGTCTGGTTTGATTGGGCATGATGTACTTGCTCGTTATCAGCAAGTGCATTTCTTCTCGAACAAAGCGCTGCCGATCAAACAGGTGGAAGCGTTAACCGCATTGCAAACACGAGCACCTGAGCAAGTTCAATTTTCTGAAGTCATCGAGAAACTTCATTTCGCTAACTAGCCCAATAATAGGTAAGGAGAGGACATGATTCTGGTTTGGTTTCGACGTGATCTGAGAACGTTAGACCACACAGCGTTAAAGGCTGCCTTGGATACGGGGCAACCTGTTGTGGCTGCTTTTGTTTCGACACCGGAACAATGGCAAGAGCATAATATGGCGCCAATGCAGGCAGACCTGATCGCGCGACGCTTGGTGCATCTCGATGAAGAACTCGCAGACCTCAACATACCGCTTCTATATAAAGAAGTGCCCAAATTTTCTGACGTGACAGGGGTCATCAAAGATTGGGCATTATCGTTAAACGCGAAAAGCGTGATGGCAAACATCCATTATGAGGTCAACGAACAAGCGTTAGACAGGGAAGTAGCGGATGTTTTAGCTAAAAGCCAAGTCACGTTTGAAGCTTTCCACGACAAATGTGTTCATGCGCCTACCACGGTGTTAAACAAGCAAGGTGAATATTTCAAGGTATTCACGCCATTCAAACGCGCTTGGTTGTTGAAATTCCAAATGCCAATGGTGTCGAAACCAGAACCACAAGCTGAGATTCCTCAAGAAGTGATCCAGCCGCTTGAAGCCGATCGCTACCATGCAGACGTACCTTTCACTTACCCGCGTGAATCCAGTGACCAATGGTACGACTCAACTATTGATATTGTGCATCACTTGCGAGAATTCGCTCGAGAGCGCAGCGATGCTTATCAAGAGAAAAGAGATCTTCCTTCTGTTGATGGTACAAGTCAATTGTCTCCATATCTCGCCATTGGTGCCCTGTCGCCAAGACAGTGTATTGCTCGTCTTTATGCAGAGAGCCCACATACTGACCTTACGGACGGGAAAGCGACGTGGCTAAGTGAAATCATCTGGCGCGAATTTTACCAACACTTATTGGTGTTTGAACCAAAACTGGTGAAAGGTAAAGGCTTCATTCCTTGGGAAGATAAGATTGAATGGTCTTATGATGAGGCGGCGTTCGAGCGTTGGAAAACTGGAACAACAGGGTACCCAATTGTTGATGCTGCGATGCGCCAACTAAACACGACGGGTTGGATGCACAACCGCCTACGCATGATAGTGGCAAGCTTCTTAACCAAAGACCTACACATCGACTGGCGTTGGGGTGAGGCGTACTTTATGAGCAAGCTGGTGGATGGAGACTTCGCTGCGAACAACGGTGGTTGGCAATGGTCGGCGTCTACCGGATGTGATGGGCAGCCTTACTTCCGCATTTTTAATCCAATCAGTCAGGGTGAGAAATTTGACTCTGATGGCGCATTTGTTCGCTATTGGGTGCCGGAAATCAAACAGGTACCAAACAAATTTATTCATAACCCATGGCTATGGAGCGGCTTTAATTTACTGGATTATCACAAGCCGATGGTTGATCACAAGGTAGAAAGAGAGATAACCTTACGGCTCTTCAAAAACGCCAAGGAATAGAGAGAGATGCCTAGCAAGAAGCGTCCAATGAGTATCGCTAAACGAACCCTGTTGTCTGTATCGTTGTCTTTAGTGAGTGGTTTGTCATTCGCAAAGATGTATGAATTACCGGAGGATGGGGCTCGTGTAATAGGCCGCATGGAAAATCATGTGGTTGAACAGGGCGAAACCATGGCAAACATTGCTAAGCAGTACGATGTTGGCATGCTGGCGTTAATGGCGGCCAACAAAGGCGTAGACCCTTTTCTACCAAAAGAAGGGCACGTACTGACGATTCCTACTCAGCTTATCCTTCCTGATGTCCCTCACAAAGGCATTGTCATCAACTTGGCTGAATTGCGTCTGTACTACTTCCCAGCAAAAGAAAACGTAGTACACATCTTTCCAGTAGGGATTGGTCGTATTGGCCGTGACACGCCAGAAATGACCACGAGCATCAGTCAAAAGCGCCCAAACCCAACTTGGACACCACCTTCTTCGATTCGAGCAGAGTACAAAGCGAAGGGCATTGATTTGCCTGCAGTAGTACCAGCAGGTCCAGATAACCCGTTAGGTATGTTTGCACTTCGCTTGGCCTATGGCCATGGTGAGTACTTGATCCACGGTACCAACAAAGATTTTGGCATAGGTATGCGCGTTAGTTCGGGCTGTATTCGTATGGATCCTAACGATATCGAATGGTTGTTCGACAAAGTTCGTCGTGGTGAAAAAGTGAAAATCATCAATCAACCTGTAAAAGTGACGCTAGAACCGGATCGCAGTGTGTTTGTTGAAGCGCATGAACCATTGACTCGCAGTAATGGCGAGAAAGATCATCTACAGATCCCGAAAGAGTTGGATTGGTGGCTTGATGAATATGGGATGACGAATGCGAAAGCAAAAGCAGCGATTGCTGCGCAGAATGGTGTTCCAGTAGAAATAACCGCGCCTTAACAAGCGTTAAAGCGCGGAATCACACCTTACTTAGTGTAAGACTGAGCGATGTTGTCGATACGCTCGTTAGCACGTGCAGCTTCTTCTTGAGCTGCCATAGCCGCGTCGTTAGACTTTTGAACGTCAGATTGTAGAGACTGAACGTCTTGGCTTAGTTGGCTAACTTGGTTGCTTAGTTCGTCTAGTTTAGTAGCTGTTGCTGCTTCGTCAGAAGAAGCACAACCTGCTAGTAGAAGTACTGAAGTTGCTGCAGCTGCGATCAACGTTTTGTTCATTTTAGAACTCCTTGCCTGTAGTGAAAGTACTAAGCTATACGTTTTGTGTCATATAGTCATAGTGTTAAATGTGAATACATTCTATCAGTACATGATGTAGCAAAAGTCAAAAAAATCCAAGGATTTCATAGAGTACCTGATACGGACGCTAACATTTAGCTTACATAAGTGAGCGATTACTCACCTGATAACGCCAGTATCAGGTAGTACAGCAGCTCTTTTGCCACTCCCTGATATCAATAATTTAGACGATATTGACATAAATGAAAGTTTCTAAGTGGAATTAGTTTGTGTGATCTCTATCTATACTCCTATGATTTGCGGTATTATACCGGGCTTTTATTTTTTGCTGCGTTAGAGCGGAAACGACACTGAAAAAGCGCTCAGACGCTGATTATTTATTGGAGAATACTTTGCAATTTAAAGATCTAGGCCTAGACAACCGATTGTTGAAGAACCTAAAACACTACGATTTCAAAAAAGCGACTGACATTCAGCAGCAGGCGATTCCTGTTGCGATTGCAGGCAAGGATCTATTGGCATCTTCGAAAACGGGTTCGGGTAAGACTTTGGCGTTTGTATTGCCAATGCTGCACAAGTCGTTAAAGACTAAGTCGTTTTCTGCAAAAGACCCGCGTGCGGTTATTCTTGCACCTACGCGTGAGCTAGCAAAGCAGGTATATGGCGAGCTTCGCTCAATGCTTGGTGGTCTGACTTATGACGCAGCATTGATTCTGGGTGGTGAGAACTTCAACGATCAGGTAAAAGCGCTTCGTCGCTACCCTAAATTCATCGTTGCGACACCAGGACGTCTGGCGGACCACCTAGAACATCGTTCTCTATTCCTTGATGGTTTGGAAACATTAGTTCTTGATGAAGCGGACCGTATGTTGGATCTGGGCTTTGCGCCAGAACTTCGTCGTATTCACAAAGCAGCGAAACACCGCCGTCGTCAAACTCTGATGTTCTCAGCAACACTTGATCACGCAGAAGTGAACGACATTGCATCAGAGATGCTGAATGCGCCGAAGCGTATCGCTATCGGTGTATCTAACGAAGAACACAAAGACATCACTCAGAAATTCTACTTGTGTGATCACCTAGATCACAAAGAAGCGATTCTGGAGCGTGTGCTTGAAGAAGCAGAATACCGTCAGGTGATCATCTTTACAGCGACACGTGATGACACTGAGCGTCTAACGAACAAGCTGAATGAGAAGAAGCTTAAAGCGGTCGCGCTAAGCGGTAACTTGAATCAGACTCAACGTAACACCATCATGAGTCAGTTTGAGCGTGCTGTATTTAAGATCCTAGTAACAACAGACGTTGCATCTCGTGGTCTTGATATCGCAACAGTAACGCACGTTATTAACTTCGATATGCCGAAGCACACAGAAGAGTACGTTCACCGTGTTGGTCGAACTGGTCGTGCGGGTAACAAAGGTGACGCAGTGTCGCTTGTTGGTCCTAAAGACTGGGACAGCTTTAAGCGTGTTGAAACTTACCTACAACAAGATTTGAACTTCTCTGTATTTGAAGACTTGAAAGGTAAATTCAAAGGTTTGAAACCGCGTAAACCTGACTTCCGTAACAAGAAGACAGAAACTAAGAAAGCGCGCCCTCAAGCGAAGAAAACACCGAAGAAACCAGCTAAGCGCGATAAAGGTTTCTACCAAAACATGGCAGTGGGTGACAATGTGTTTATCCCTAAGAAAAAGCCTGCGGCACCAAGCTCTGAAGATTAAGTATTCACTTGGCACCTGACGCGAAACGATTTCAAATCCGAGCTTATAGCTCGGATTTTTTATGCCTGAATTTTGCCTTCAAGACCTCTTATGTTTATCAATCCTAAACATAGGTTAAATAGTCTTTGGTTTTTCTAAACGCCATCTTTGCTTAGCATAAGTATCCAGAAACAGGAGACAAGAATATGTATCAAGAAGAGCAATGGTTAGAACAAGTCGATATGAGTTTGACGGACAAGCAATCTAGAGCATTGGGGTGGGAGAAGCGTAGCGTCTTGGTAGAAATGTTTTCATTCCTATGTATCGCATTGGTGAGTTGTACATTGGTGTTTACCGGAGGCGGTCACCATGATTACTGAGAAATCACAAATGGGGGAGTTGATTAAATCGGTTGTCGTTTCTTCACTCTACTTCTTCGGATTTCTCGCTTTACTCTGGGTTGTGACTAGCCACGTTTTCTAGTTTACCTTTCTTTGTTAAACCCCACGACAAGAGAAGCAAAAGTCGTCACCTTAGTAGGTGGCGTTTTTATACTTAGCCCATTAGTATTTTTCACTACCACACCTTTCTACGAGTCTATCGCTCGGCAAACACTTTTGTCTGTTAACTAAACGTTTGCGCAACAAAAGCCAATAAAATCAATACACAAAATATTAAATGATAATTGATCTCATTTTCATTTAAAGGCAGAATACGCGAAATAATATTAATCCTATAAATAGTTGTGCCGTTTATATGAAATTTAATCATGTTTTTTTTGGGGCTTTTAGCGCTCTCTTTACCCAGTGTCGCCGCGGATAATTTTGATTGGTTGAGAGACGATTCAAGACAAGATGAGCGAGTCCTTTCTTATCTCAAGAAGCAAAACCAGAAAACAGAACAATTTCAGAAAAGCTATGACGAGATCACTCAACACCTGTTGAGCCAATGGGAAGCCATGGTTGCAGAAAAAGGTGACAAGCCTTGGGTGATTAAAAACGGCCAAGAGTGGAATCTAACTCGCCGACAAGGCAACTTCGTTTTGTTGTCACGAGCAGATAAAAATGCGCAAGACAACGTGGTTTACGATTTCTCTTCTCGCCAAGAAGAACGTCAATACTTCCAAATTGGTCAATGGCGTATTCAAGACGATTCTTTGTTGTTTACAGAAGATATTGATGGCAGCGAGCTGTACCATGCTGTGCTGGTGGAGCTCAATAATGGCAGAGTGCACAAACTGATTAGCAATGTGGACAATGGTGTTCTGCTCTCACCAAATGGCAAATTTGCTTTCGTCGTCTCAAAAGAAGCGAAAACTCAACGTCCTTACCAAATCGTGCGAATTAACACTCAGACCAATGAGCAGAAAGTACTTTGGCAAGAAGACAAGACCGATTGGCTCATGTCGTTCTATGCCGCAGCCGACCCGCGTTTCGCACTGGTACAAAGTAACAATGAATCGACCACCGAACAAAAGATCCTAAACCTTGATTCTGGAGAGCTAACGGCCTCGTTACGTAAACCGGAATCCGGTGTGGAGTATTATGCGGATGTTGCTCAAGGCAGAGTCTTTATCAACAGCAATCTTAATGGTCAGTTTGGTTTGTTTGAAACTGAGATGCCAGAGAAAGATGTGAGCACTGTTGAGTCGAATTGGAAGTCTTTCTTACGCTCAGAAAACGGTTTAGAGCAATTCTATTTGTATGAAGCGGGACTTGTGGCATTAACTAAGCAAGACAATCAAACGACAATCTCGGTTTACTCTTACGATGGCAAGGCGAAAAAAACGCTTCCGTTAGAGTCGGACGGGCGAGTTGCTTGGTTGAGCACTCTTGGTGACTACCGCTCTAACAAAATCCGCATTCGTAGTATGTCGATGACGACACCGCCGTTGTGGGAAGAGTTTGATGTTAAAGCACAGATAAAGACAAATCTCTCGCAAGATATCTATCACGGTTTCTCTAGCCAGGATTATGTTTCTCAACGCATTATGGTCAAAAGTCATGGTGTGGAAGTGCCGGTTTCTCTTGCTTACCGCAAAGATAAGCTCAGCGACAACGCTCCTGTTGTACTGTACGGCTATGGTGCTTATGGGTTTACCATGAAACCTTACTTCATGCCTCAAACCGTGAGCTTACTGGAGCAAGGTGTTATCTACGCGATAGCGCATGTTCGTGGTGGTGGATATTTTGGTGCTGACTGGCACGAGCAAGGCCGAGGCGTTCTTAAAGCTAACTCTATCAATGATTTCACGGCGGCTGCGCAAGCGCTTAAACACTTTGATGGTGGTGAACGTGATGTCTACGCGATTGGATCGAGTGCTGGAGGTACTTTGGTCGCCGGCTCCATCAACCAAGCTCCTGATTTATTTGCTGGCGCGGTGATGAAGGTTCCATTTGTCGATGTCGTTGCCAGTATGTCCGATACGACGTTACCACTTACCGCACAACAATATGGAGAATGGGGGAATCCGACACTCCCAGAGCAGCTCAAAGCGATGCAAGCTTATGATCCTATTCTCAATATCCACAAAGACGCTTACCCACCCATGTTGGTTCAAATCGGATTAAACGACCAACGTGTGCCTTATTGGGAAGGTGCAAAGTATCTCGCTCAAATTTTGTCGACCAGTGAATCGACAGGCCCTTATTTGTTGCAAACGGATTTTCACTCTGGCCACCGCATGGACCCAAGACAGACAAGAGAGCAACAAGCGAAGGAATACGCATTTCTACTATCACTCATTAAAACATCTAAAGCGGAGCAGTAAATGAAGCTTACCCCAGAGTCAGCGGCAGTACTTTCGGTACTTGTTGCCAGTCAAGTGCACGCCGAATCTAAGGTTTTCTCAATGGAAGAGGTGGTCGTAACCGCCAATAAAATCGATCAGCCATTGTCAAAACTGGCAGGTAGTGTCGCCGTTATCACAAACGAGCAAATCGAAGAAAGAGGCGAGACCGAGCTTTATGATGTGCTGCGCAACGAACCTGGTGTAAGCGTGACGGGCGGTGCAGGACGTCCGCAGAACATTACCATCCGTGGTATGACGGGTTACCGCATTATGATCGTTCGTGATGGCATTCGTTCTGCGGATGGCTTCGGTGCAAACGACATTAATGATGCAGTTGGGCGAGATACTTTTGATTTATCCAATTTTGAATCACTGCAAATCATTAAAGGGGCAAGCTCTTCTGTCCATGGCTCTGGCGCGATCGGCGGTGTGGTGATTTTAGAATCCAGTCAGCCGGGTGATTTCTTAAAAGACAAAGATTTCTACACCGATGTTTCCGGTACTTACACCGATATCAGCAACAAGTACAAAGGCACGAGTAACCTAGCTTTCCGCTCCGGTGATACAGAGAGTTTGTTTAACGTTTCATACTGGCAAGGGCAAGAGACACGTAACTTTGATGAAGATTTGTATAACCGCGATCTAGATGGTTACAGCGGTGCTTATACGATCAACCACTTTCTCAATGAAGAGGTGATGTTGAAAGCTAAAGCGGAACTCTACACTCAGAATCAAGAGCGTCTGGAGGGTTCACCGTCCATTCAACCTGATGGCATCTGGCATATTGAAGACTTTGCTGAAGATGAAACCTCCGAAGAGTACAGCGCTTACATTGGTGCAGAGGTGACACCAATTAGTCCAACTTGGTTCGAAGAGTTGGACACCAAAGTGTACTGGCGTCACACCGAAGTCGTGGAAGACACCAACCGTTTAATGCGTCAAGTGGATCACAATGGTTTGATCACCAAACGTCGCGAGCTGGAACACAAAACCTTCATTGACGAAACAATAGGCTTCCGTGGTGACTTCACCAATACGATTTATGCAGCAAATGCAGAGCACCAATTGGCTTATGGTGTCGAGCTGTCTACTGACTATTACGAGCGCACAGATAGCGATTCCAAGATTGATTGGAATGGGGTAACGCCTTCGACCAAACAACCTTTCGCTCCTGCTCGTGCTTATAACATTGGTTTGTACGTTCGAGATATGGTCGAACTGGATAAATGGACCATCACAGGTGGCCTACGTTTTGATGCACACCGTCTAACGCCGGACGATGAGGGTGAAGTGGGCGGCTTCCCATTAAAAGACATGGATAGCTCAGAGGTGTCTCCAAGCCTGTCGGTTTCTCGTGAAATGTTTGCTAACAACATCGTGTATGTGTCGTACAACCACGGTTACCGTGCTCCGGAATACGACAAAGCATATGGCTTCGTGAACCATGATTTCGTACCGCTAACGCCTTTTGTTATCGCGCCTAACTTAGAGCTAGAAGCCGAGACTTCGGACTCATTTGAAATCGGTAACAAGTTCGATAACGGTCGTGCGTATGTCTATGCGTCTGTGTTCTACAACAAGTTTGAAAACTTCATCGATGTTGTGACCACAGGCTTTGACTCAAGCACTGGGAATTACATCAAACAGTACCAAAATCTTGATGGCGTAGAGACGTATGGCGCAGAGCTTTCTGCGGGTTACACGCTCACCAAACAATGGGACATCAGCACTAAGTTTGGCTACGTAGATGGCAAAGACGCGGAAGGTGAAAACGTTCGAAGCATTACGCCATTCGAAGGTAACGCTCAACTAAAATACGCCAACCAAGACTTCAACGCTTACGTGGCTTGGAACTGGGCCGCTGCCATGGATCGCGTTCCTAAATGCCAGACCACACTTGGTCTAGCGACAGAGTGTGCGCATACAAGCGCGTGGAATACGTTTGATCTTGGCGCAACTTACCACGTTTCCAAAGACCTTCGTGTTAGCGCAAACATCGTCAACTTGTTCGACAAAGAGTACATCCGATACCAAGACGTAGCGGGTATCGCTGAGGAAAGTAAGCGTTACTCAACTGAGCCTGGGCGCTACTTCACGCTAAATGCAAAATACGAATTCTAGGACGAAATCATGAAGCTAAAACCATTGGCGTTTTCATTGCTTATTGCATGTACCCCTGCGGTGCAGGCTGCAGAGAGGGATTATCCCGCAACGGACTCTGTGGTAACGAATGAAGCGCAAGCGAAAAATTATCTAGACAGCCACTACTCAGAAGCGGGCGAGTTTAAGTTCCGTTACAAAACCCAGTCTCAGCTTGGTGAGCATTACAATTTTGATATTTGGGTAAACGGTGAATATAAAGCACAGCGCACCCTCGTAGTAACAACCGATAAAAATCATCACGTTGTGCGAGTGTTTAAGAGCCTTGAAGATACGATCATTCGCAACGGTAAACCAACGGTTGCAATGGAATTGGAATCACCTCGCCAACTGCAAGCACAAGAGCCACCTGCTTTGAGCTCTGGAAGTCTGGTTAATGTTGAGGTTTCTTTATTCAACCCAGATCTTCGCACCATGCAACAGCAAGCGGCACCAGAATCTACGTGGTCAGCACTGTCCGATTACCCTCAGCCGATCGAGTACGTCACCAAGTCGATTGAGGTTTTAAAGTCGGGCGGTAAGTTCTATCTCTCTAACCCAAGATTAAAGCAAGTGGATGCGACGGGCTTATTTGCAGCCCCAGCACCTGGTGAAGCGCCTGTACTCGATACGTTGGACTTCCTCAGCGCAGAAGGGGTTCAAGCATTTGACAGTGTTGATGAGATGCAAAGCACCGAGTTTGGTGACAATGCGTTCCCACAGTTGATGGCTTTTTATCATCTTGATAGCTCGATCCAATATCTGACAAGCCTGACTTACGACTTGTTTGACGAACCGCTTCGTTTTGATGCTCGCGGTTTATCAAAAGATAACTCTACTTACTATTACGGTCCGAAAGCTCTCATGCTGGGTGTCGGTGGTGTTTCTCCGGATGCAGTCGATGCTGATGTCGTGATACATGAGCTTGGGCATGGCATTCATTACCAAATCGTACCGGATTGGGCGTACGGTCACACTGGTGCTATCGCAGAAGGTTTTGCTGATTACTGGGCGGGCAGCGCGAGCTACCGCACTCAATATTTGGATGCTTCGCGTCGTGGTCAAGAATTCGAGTTAGATACGGTGTTCAACTGGGACGGTGTGTTCGGAACACGCAAAACAACTCGTAGCTTATGGAACCAAAGAGCGCGTTACTTCGAGGGCTCAGAGTATCCAGCGCACGTTAGTGTGGGCGGTGAGCTCGGTGACGAGCTATGGTCAACGCCACTATTCCAAGCGCTTAAAGCATCGGTTGAACGATACGGTGATGATACCGATAGCGTGTTCCGCGAGTTTGACGCCATTGTTCTTGAAGGTATGTATGGCATTGGTCGTGGCGTGAAAATGCATGATCTGGCGGAATCGACCGTGTTTGCCGCAAACACCTTGTTCCCAAATAAAGATTACGCCCAATTCCTGACGGACAGCTTCAACAAACACAACTTACTTAAAGCGCCTCTTCGCGTTCGCTATAACGCTCGATACATCGCACAAGGTCAAGACGTGGGTGTGAGCCTGAGCCAAACTGGCCGCGAAGCGAGCATCAAAGGGCAATGGCAGCTAAACAACGCATCCGTTTTCGACTTTGATGAAACGCTTTCTGACTCGACCTCAATGAAGGTAGCGTTACCAAGCGGTCTGACATGCGGAACGCAATTCGATTCCTCTATTTCATTGGATTACCAATTTGCAGAAGGCTTAAAGACTCATCAGTGGAGTGAAAAGGTGATGCTGGTTAATGGTACGCCAGAGCTCGATATCCAGCCTCAATCAGTGAATTCTGCTTTGCCGGAGCAGGGCGACAGACTGTTCTCTCAGACGCTATCGGATAAGTCACTCACGATTGATGATTCGTTTGCGGTTTACCTGAACATCGAACATGACTCACTGCAAGATCTGCAAGTGACGCTTGTGTCTCCACAAGGCAAATCGGTCGTGCTACTTGGCCATCAATCGAGCAATACCAATGGATTTAAAGGTTACTTCACAGCTCAGTATGACGAGGAGTTACAAGCACTTGTCGGTCAACCGAGTTGGGGAACTTGGCGTCTCGAAGTGTCTGACCGCGTGTCAGGGAACTCTGGGGTGTTGAAAGAGTGGGGTGTGAGTCACTTTGCTCAGTATCAGTGTAGTGCTGATACCACTAAAGAAAGCAGTGGTGGTGGTTCAGGTGGCAGTGGCTCGCCTTGGACCTTGTTAGGACTTCTCCTGCTTTCAATGGTGAGAGTGATTCGCTCTCGTTAATTAAAATCAAAAGAAGATAAAATCTATGAAGTTTCAATATTCTTTCGTTGCTATGTCACTAGCTCTAGCAGGCTGTGGCGGTGGTTCTGGTGGTGATACGTCGGCACCAACCTATGATGTAGCTGGCACCATCGTTTCTGCAGGTACACTTCTTGATACGCCAGTGTGCATCGATTTAAACCAAAACTACGTTTGTGATACCACTGAACCGAGTGCTAAAACGGATAATGCCGGTAAATTTAGCCTGACTTCAAGCAACAAAAACGTATTAACCAGCACCATTCTTGCTCAAGTTGATCAAGGTTCAAACCAAACGTTGCGTCTTGCGGCTCCTGGCCAAAACTTAGCAACGGGCAACACGGTCAATGGTGTAACAACGTTGCTCGCAGGTCTTGTAATTGACGGTAAAACCGTTGCTCAAGCTGAAGAGATCGTAAAAGCGCAACTCACCGATGCCAGCGTTTCTTTGTCTGGTACGGTAATGTCTAACGCACAAGCCAGCGAGCTAGACAAGCTAGAGCAAAACACGGTTGCGCTATTAGCTGCGATGCAACCACAACAAATGACCAAAGGCGTAGCACTACTTGCTCAAAGCCTTAGCTTCCAAGGTAAATCGTTGGCTTCTGATCTTCTGTCTGAAGCGGAAGTGAGTGCATTTGCTGAAGAAATTGCAGCGGTTGCTGAACAAACGGTTGGCAGCAACGATACGGGCGCCGTTCTTCATTTTGCTGAGGGCGCAGCAGACGTAGCAGAGGTTCAAGCTTCTTACCCTGGTCAAGATGCGGAATACGGTTTCGACAAAGAGGACAAGCAAACGTCGACAGGCGCCTGTCTCTTATACACAAATCCCCAAGCTTATAGCTTGGGGATTTTTTTGAACTCTTTCAAGTGTGTGTGATCTGATCACTTAGCAATCATTACTGAAACACTAAGATGACACACTCAGACGCTAAACTTTGGGCACAAGAACAATTTGGACAAGCACAACTTAAAGACCCTCGAAGAACACACCGCCTCATCAGCTTAGCGACTTCTATTGCTAATCAACCAGGAGTCTCCGT
>NZ_JAHGAH010001079.1:0-1429 GCF_030248475.1 Vibrio sp. D173a | reverse complement strand
ACTCTAACATTTGCCTTGGCTTTATCTGCTTGTAGCCAAACACCAAAAACAGCGTCTGAGTTTTGGTATGGGCAAGGGGAACGTTTCGGGCTTCATGGCTACGCTATAGAAAATGAATCTCTTGAGAGCGTAAAAGAAAATGTCCCATTCGATGAAGAAGCATATAAAGAGGGGTATCTAAAAGGAAAAGCGGAGTATTGCGATCCTTTTAAAGCTTTTGAGAAAGGGATTAAAGGGATTCGTTACGATGGCCAATGTGAAGGTATGCCACAAGAAGACATGCTGAAAGCTGAATGGCAACGCGGCTGGGAGGCGTTTATAGGTGCCGACTTTTATCGATTTAGATAGTATAAAATGTAGGCAAGCTGGGCTACGTAGTCCGCTTGCCTAACTACTTTATTGATGTGTCCCACCATAAGCTTTGCATAGATCACGGGGAAGGTGTTTAACTGCACCATCATTAAATGTGCACGGTACTCCTGCCCCAAAGACCTTTCCAGAATTTTGATTGGCCATTGCAAGGGGTGTCGAAAACATAAATACTGCTGCAATCACTAGCGTCAATAGTTTCATAACCGCCGTCCTTTGTTACTTATCAAAAATGAAATAAATAGCATTTAAACGTCATGCTTAATATCACAGTATGTACATGGTCAATAAAAGATCAAAATAATATATAAATTTTAAATGAAAAATAACAAAGGCTTATTTCAATAATTTAATCAGTAACTTATTGAAATTACGTAGAGTCTATTTGTTGAAATTTTCTCGTTTAGTTTAAAAACCAGTGAAACTGACCATAATTCGCAAGCTTTATTTTCTCTTATTATCTTTGCTACGCCTTAGCCGTATTTGAGTGTATGATTTCAGCATAATGTGATGATTTATGAGTGAGGGAAATTGCCTTACTCTGCTAATGATGTGAGTAATATCATGAATATAAGTGAAGTCGCAAAGCTAACGAACCTATCCACTAAATCGATTCGTTTATACGAAGATAAAGGCGTCATATCTGAGCCGATGCGCTCAGAAAACGGCTATCGAACCTACACTCAGAAGCAAATAAAAGAGTTGAGTGTGGTTGCCAAGGCAAGAAGCGCAGGATTTTCTTTAGAAGAGTGTAAAGAATTGGTCGCTTTAGCTGACAACCCTTGTCGAGAAAGTGCCGATGTTAAAGCTAAAGCTCAGAGCAAGCTCGACGAAGTGAACCGTAAAATTGCAGATTTAATGGCGATTAAGACAACGTTAGAAGCTTGGGTTGAGAAGTGCCCAGGGGATAACAACAGTCACTGTCCAATCATTAATGACCTTGTGGATGAGTGAATAAAAGAGAGCCATTAGCGTTAACACTAATGGCCCCTAATTATTTGTCGACAGGTGTAATAGTCAGAACTATTCCGTCAACTGCGCTGACTACAACTTCGGTACC
>NZ_JAHGAH010001078.1:0-497 GCF_030248475.1 Vibrio sp. D173a | reverse complement strand
ATCGCGGTTGTTCACAACGGCATCATCGAAAACCATGAAGAGCTACGTACGCTTCTTCAAGGCCGTGGCTACGAATTCACATCTCAAACAGATACAGAAGTTATTGCTCACCTTGTTGAGTGGGAACTGCGTACTTCTGATTCTCTTGTTGAAGCTCTGCAGAAGACAGCGAAGCAACTTGACGGTGCTTACGGCACAGTAGCGGTTGATCGCAAAGGCCCTTCTCGTATCGTTGTGGCTCGCTCTGGTAGCCCAATCGTAATCGGTTTTGGTGTTGGCGAAAACTTCCTAGCTTCTGACCAACTTGCACTGCTTAGCGTAACTCGTCGCTTTATGTACCTAGAAGAGGGTGACGTGGCTGAAGTGACTCGTCGTGAAGTGACTGTGTTTGACGCAAGCGGTGAGCGTATTGAGCGTGAAATCGTTGAATCTAACGCAGAGCATGATGCAGGTGACAAAGGTAAGTACCGTCACTTCATGCAAAAAGAGATATTTGA
>NZ_JAHGAH010001077.1:0-559 GCF_030248475.1 Vibrio sp. D173a | reverse complement strand
AAACCTAATTACAACTTGATAATCGGTCACTGATAAAGACCGAGCAAAAATCAGTATGAGTCAGAAGCCACATCGACGTGGCGAAAAGGAAGAATTAAAGGAATCATTATGACAATTATCCGCACCGTAACTAAAAAGACATTGGCCACTACTGCAGTGAGCGCGCTGGCATTTAACGCCTATGCTGCTGTTGAGCCTCAACAGTGTGAGAACGTTCGTTTTGCTGATGTAGGTTGGACTGACATCACCGCAACCACAGCGGTTACCACAGAACTGCTGAAAGGCTTGGGCTACCAAACCAAGACCGATCTGCTGTCTGTACCTGTGACTTACTCTTCAATGGCGAACGGCGACATCGATGTTTTCCTTGGCAACTGGATGCCAACCATGGAAGGCGATATCGCTAAGTACCGTGAGGCGGGCACTGTGGAAACGGTACGTGCCAACCTTGAAGGCGCCAAGTACACGCTGGCAGTGCCTAAGTACGTTTACGATGCAGGTGTGAAGAGCTTTGCTGATCTCGCGAAACACGCTGACAAATTCAAAGACCGCATCTACG
>NZ_JAHGAH010001076.1:0-782 GCF_030248475.1 Vibrio sp. D173a | reverse complement strand
TACTTTAGTCACTACACTCAACTTGGTGATCAGGAAGCTATAGCCAAAGCGGAGAATATTTGGAAGTCGATCAATGGTCTCAATCTGGAGCAGAATATTCTGCCAACTCGAGAGAGAGCGCACCTTATTTTACGTAAGGGCGCCGATCATATGGTTGAAGAGGTGTTACTTCGAAAGTAAACAGGGATGCGATTGTGTGATTAGCCGATCGATTAATCGGCTTTTCGTAATGAAATCTCACCGCCAATGTAGGCTTCGATACCATTCACAGTTTCCAACAAAACTGCACCCTGCTCATTAATGCCTTTCACGGTGCCTTCAATTTCTCTTGGCCCAATGATCAAACGGACATTGCGACCTAAAAAATTATCCAGTCGATTCCAACGCCCAACGAAGTCAGTCATTCCCTTCAATTCATACTCATTAAGTGCTTTGTACCAAGCGTCAATCAGTGACTGCGCCAGTGCATTTCGTTCTGGTACTTCACCACCACATACTTCTTTCAAAGACGTCCATGGCTGACCAATCCCCGATGTGTTGGGATCCATTGATAGGTTCAGGCCAAGACCAATCACGATGTTGGCTGCCCCACCCGATTGTCCTGATAGTTCAACTAGGATACCAGCGAGTTTCTTATCATTATGGTAGAGATCGTTAGGCCATTTCAGCTTTACACCTTCGACACCCATCTCCTCTAGTGCTTCTACAACTGCAACACCAACGACTAAACTCAAGCCCATTGCCGCCGCCATACCCGCATCAAGACGCCAATACATAGACAA
>NZ_JAHGAH010001075.1:0-693 GCF_030248475.1 Vibrio sp. D173a | reverse complement strand
TCACATTCATACGAATTGCTTTGGCTAACGCCGCGGTAGCTTGACCTAAACTGCCGCTACCAATCACGCCTAATGTGCTCCCCGCGATATCTTGAATCGGGTGAGTGAAAAAGCAGAACTGCTTATCTCGCTGCCACACCTCGCCTTCAATATCTTGATGATACCCTTTAAGATTCCGCTTTAGAGCAAACAGCATAGCGATGACATGCTCAGGTACAGACTGTGTCGCATAGCCCTGAATATTGCTGACTGAAATGGCATTACTTTGGCAGTACTCCAAATCGATATTATTGACACCCGTTGCTGAGACCGCAATAAAGCGCAACTGCGTTGCCTGCGATAAATTAGCAGCATTCAGTACCACTTTATTTAACCCGCTGCGCCACTTGATTGGGTTGAGTGAAATCATACTCAACCCAATCATGTTCGAAGCTAAGCGGCTTGAGTGAGATCTGAGACGGTATGGTTGCTCTATCGAGAAACACTACCCTTAGTTTGGTCATTGTCCTTCCTTGCATCAAGATATAACTATCACTCCATTCTACCCTTTTAGCTTTTTGTAATCTGGTAGCGTTGGCTCAATATCGAAGTGTTGCGTTATCTCTGGTTTCGCCTCGGGATAAAAATCACACGCAACAAAGGCGGTAAACAGTTGATCATTAGCCGGGTGGTAAAAACTCAATTCACAGGCAT
>NZ_JAHGAH010001074.1:0-743 GCF_030248475.1 Vibrio sp. D173a | reverse complement strand
ATACCTTCGATTCGTGATTTAAGGGAATTGAAGCGGTCTTCCCCATCCACCAGCGCAAACAAAATCAACAACGACCATTTGTCACCGATATGTGCGACCACGTTTCGAATTGGGCAGTCTTCATTGTTATGAAAAATCCGTCTATCTGACTTTGGCTTCGCCATCAGTTACTCCACTCTAGTAAGGTGAATTTGTCTCCATAGGTTACCAAAATGTGCCTAGGGCATGTTTCGGTGCGTTCTTGTACAGTAGGTTACTATTAATTACTATGGTTATCAATGTATACCTAGGTAAGAAAAACAACGGAGTGAACCATGTTAAAAGCACTGACCTCATTTATCCTTTTATTGGCAAGCACGGCTGCTTACGCACAGGCTTCAGATAAAATCATTATCGACCTACCTTCACTAAAAAAATCCAATTGGTCTGAGCAAGAGCTCAACAATGCGAGGATCATTACCGACTTTGTTCAGAACATAATGAACAATCATGATTTTGATTATGTTCTAACTCATTACAACGACAGCTCATACATTCAACACAACCGAAATCTTCCAGACAAAATTACGGGCCTTGTTGGCTTTCTACAAGAGTTCGTTGAGGAGTACCCAGACTATACCTATGACGTAAAACACATCTACGTTGATGGTGACTACGTTATTTTCCACTCTCACGCGACATTAAACGCAGAAGACAGAGGTAACGACGAAAAAGGGATGAACATTATTGATAAGTGGCGCTTG
>NZ_JAHGAH010001073.1:0-1220 GCF_030248475.1 Vibrio sp. D173a | reverse complement strand
CCGTCGGTGGCCCTAATCCACCATTAACGATGACCACATCGTAGTTAAAACTCAACATCAAAAGCTCTTCCACCAGCGCACCCATTTGGTCACCGACAGTGGAACGTTTTGCCAATGCAAAGCCATGTTGATAGAACTCAGCGGACATCCAAGCGGCATTCGTGTCTACAATGTCTCCGTGAAGAACTTCTTCACCTGTACTTAACATTGCGATTTTGGTCATATTTTTATCCCTTGCTGTCATATTAAGACGCTGCATTATTTGTAAAGTGGTCTATCTTCAATGTTTAGGCATTTAAGTCATTTCACAAGTATTAATGATGTGAAATTTCAGATTATCTTTGAGAAAGCACGCAATTATTAGTTCCAAAAATCAGGCAATTAATAGATAATTGTGACTTCGCTCAACTTATCATTTTTCATGGAGACCCTTGTGGCCAAATCCCCGTTATTAGCAAAGGTTACTGCTGCATTTTCAATACTAATGTCAGCTAACTCGGTTGCAAGCCAATACGATTTCGACCAACCATTCAACCTTTCATATTCGGATGATTGTACTCAAGAGTACTGCGTAAACGAAAACTTGTACACTTACAAGCCTAGTACCAATTACGCACTGAGCGAATCAAGTGAAGAGTACGATTTCTCCATCCAACAACCAAAGCACTTCTTGGTAAGCGAAGAGAAAGACTGGGATTACTTAATGGGTCAAACTTATACCATTCTGGGTCTTAGTGTTGCGACTGTTGGATTGATGACATTCCTTCCTGAATCCATCACCAAATGGGATGACGACCAACGTGACTTAAGTAAGCTTGGTCAAAAGTGGAAAGACAATGTCTCTGAAGGCCCTGTATGGGACCGAGATGAGCACTTCCTAAACTATGTGATGCACACTTACTTTGGCGGTGTTTACTACACTGCAGCTCGTCACGCGGGCTACAACGAGTTTGAATCTTTCGTGTATTCTTGGACCATGTCGGCCTTCTTCTGGGAATACGGCGTTGAAGCATTTGCTGAAGTACCGTCTTGGCAAGACTTGTTCATCACACCATTCTTCGGCGCGGTTGTTGGTGAAATGATGCTAGAAGCCGAACAAGACATCCTAATGTCTGGTGGTGAAGTGATGGGTTCACAAACCATGGGTGATGTTTTTCTGTTCTTCTTAAACCCTGTCGGCCATATCCACTACTGGGTGAGCGATGCTTGGGGTGGTGATG
>NZ_JAHGAH010001072.1:0-682 GCF_030248475.1 Vibrio sp. D173a | reverse complement strand
CTGACATCACCGCATCTGGTGTAGAACTCAAGGTTCTTATCGAGCAGATGCGTGAACAGATCCAAAACATTGAATAATCTATTAGGCTTCCACCTAACATGATTCGAAAATAGCTCCTGATCTCAGGGGCTATTTTTTATAGCAAGTATAGTTCCTCTCTTCTGCATGCCCTTTGCTAAACAAGAACAGATGCTCATCTTGCACTTTGTACATCAATTCAATTTTAGCTCTCACCAAGGCATCCATATCACGCACAAGGCTGCCACTATCTACAGGCTTTAAATCCCAATCGATATGATGGTAGGCAACCGATAGTAGACCGTTTTCAGCGGTGTAATCCGCTTCAAAGTAGACTTCATAAGGTTTGGTGCCCTCAGCCGCTGTTTTAAAGTGACCCTTTTGAAAAATCAGCAAGGTTTTATCTGAGGTGAACTCTAAGATAGAGCGATCAGCGATCTCTTGATAACCGCTATAGCCTTTTGTGACAAACCCCTCATCGAGTTGTACACATGCCCAGCGCGTACCCGCCAAATGTTGCTGATCAAACTTCCATTGATACAGCCCGATAGCGATAACACTGACTAAAAGTGCGATATTGAAAGCGATGATTGTTTTTAACCGCATATAGCTCTCGCCCTCTTAATGGCTTTTACGACTGTCTGTGGAATCTGCTCGATTGTCA
>NZ_JAHGAH010001071.1:0-912 GCF_030248475.1 Vibrio sp. D173a | reverse complement strand
GATCTAGGTGCTGGCGCGGGTAGCGCAAACCAAGTGTTAGCGGGGGCGGCTTACTCTCTAGACAATCTATACCTTGCTGCGACTTACTCTACGGGTGACCTAGATGACAAAGCAACAGGTACAGATGACAAATCTTTCACAGCAATGGAATTTGCAGCTCAGTACAAATTTACTAAGCAAGCGGTATACACATACCAAGAGAACGAGCAAGCGAACGGTACTAAAGTTGATGCAACTGACGGTATCGAACTAGCGGGTTACTACAAGTTCAACAGCAACTTCCGCACTTACCTATCGTACTACCTAAACGGTCTAGACGAAGTTAAGACCGCGGGTATTGTGACTGAAGGTGAAGACACGCTTCGCCTAGGTGTACGCTACGACTTCTAATCTAGTCTTCTAGATGACACCTTAGAAAAGCTGAGCACTTGCTCAGCTTTTTTTTGTTTTATTCAATAATTCTGATTAACTTCATCAACGCTTTTCTCTGGTTTCATTGCGTTAAATCCGTATCATACGTAAATCACATCAATGAACTAGAAACATTATGTCTCAACATCAGCCTATCCAAGGCGCAAGCTGGATGCTTACCGCTGGCCTTGCATTCGCCATTATTAACAGCCTAACCCAAATCGCCAGTATTCATTTTGGGCTCGCTTCAACCACTGTTGCTGTTATTCAATACGCCATTGCCTTCTTTGCCATTCTTCCATATTTGCAAACGTTGGGGATTCGTCGAGCGCTGCAAACCAACAACCTAAAAATGCACATCACCCGTGTTTTCTTGTCGGTTATCGGTATTCAGTTATGGATATGGGCACTCGCCTACCCCGTGCCGATTTGGCAAGGCATTGCGCTACTGATGCCCTCTCCGCTCTTCGCAACCGTTGGCTCTGGCCTGTTTCTCAAAGA
>NZ_JAHGAH010001070.1:0-635 GCF_030248475.1 Vibrio sp. D173a | reverse complement strand
GTCGTTGTATCGATTGATGCGACTCAATTAAATTTAGGTCAACATAATGCCACATTAAGTCTAAACAATGAGTTAGATGGCACTAGAACTGACATCAATGCCTCTATAGAGGTCTTACTTCCAGAATTGACATTCAGTAAATCTAACATTGATTTTGATGTAACCGATGGTTGGCAGCCACTGACAAAGAGCTTAGAGATCAGTCTAAATACGGGAGAGCAAAGTTACCCTGTTAGCTTAACGTTACCTGAAGGTATTAATATCAACTCTCTAGCTGAAATATCAAGCTCAGCACAACAAGTTGATGTCCAGTTAATTTCTCCAGACAACCTCTCAGAGGGAGAAAACAACAGCATAATTGAAGTCAGCACGAATGTCCTAGGGCACCAAATAACCAAAAGCATCAACGTCAATGTATTGGCCTCACGTCATGCTCTACTGATCCCGGATAGAGGGGTTTCTCTCACCAAGTTCCCAACCAAAGAGAAGCTTACTGCGCAGATCGACGTTCTAGATAGCTACAACCTACCTAATACAGCTTGGACTGCGACTACCTCTGCAGAATGGCTGAGTGTGACACCATCCGGTACTACCTCAGATAAACTTGTGGTCAGTGCCAACATAGATGGACTAAC
>NZ_JAHGAH010000107.1:0-13963 GCF_030248475.1 Vibrio sp. D173a | reverse complement strand
GAATTACGCAACAAAGCCAACCAACCAAATAAAATGTACTTTATTTAATAGTTACTAATATTAACAGCGTCACAATAAATTCAGATTTAAATTACAAAACAAACATTAGAGATAAGAGCTCTAGGTATGGCTAAATATATTTAACATGGCATCCTATTTAATATTATTTATTTTTATCGCATAAAGTTCTTTATTTGAACCACTTCTCAATGCTATTGCTACCCCTGTTTCAAGCAATCCGATGTGGATGAGAAGGACACCAGCCCCTTTCTTTGCGACGAATGACTGGTTAAAATGCACAAAATTGCGCACTAACTGGATAGAACATGGCAAAACTTACCCTTCAAGAGCAGATGCTAAAAGCAGGCTTGGTTAACGAGAAAAAACTGAAAAAAGCGAAAAAAGGCTCTAAAAAATCACGCGTTCAAGCTCGCGAAGTAAAGGCGGCGGTTGAAGAGAACAAACGTCAGCAGTTAGAGCGTGACAAGCAATTGAGCGAGCAACAAAATGCAGAACGCTTGAACAAAGAAATCAAAGCGCAAATCAACCAGCTGATTGAAATGAACAAGGTTGATTTGAAAGATGGCGACATCAAATACAACTTCACACACGGTACACTTGTGAAGTCGCTTTACGTCGATTCAATCATCCGTGATCAATTGATCAAAGGTATCTTGGCGATTGCCATCGTCGGTGAGAGCTATGTAGTTATTCCTCGCCCTGTTGCAAACAAGATTGCTCAGCGTGACGAGTCTGTGATCATTGAACAGAAAGAGCCTGAATCAGATATCCCAGCAGAAGATGATCCATACGCAGATTTCGTCGTGCCAGACGATTTGATGTGGTAAAGCGAGTTCGCAACAAAACTCGATAAGTAAGGTCAAGCTCCTATCTGGTTTCACTCTTCGTAAACAGTAAAACTAAGATCAAGGCAGCTTGACCTTCAAACTGTATAACTCCCTCTCATCATTGCTCAGTTAGTTTCGAATGTTTGGCATTGGTTTGGATCACCCGATTGAAAACCTTTTTGAAACCACTCGACCCGCTGCTCCGAAGATCCATGAGTAAAACTATCGGGCTGTACACTTTGCCCTGCCATAGATTGTAATCGGTCATCGCCCACCGCACTTGCCGCAGCAATACCCTCTTCCATATCTCCAGGCTCAAGCAGTTTCATCTCATTATTGACGTAGAATCCCCATACGCCAGCGTAGCAATCAGCTTGCAGTTCAAGTTTGACACTCAATTCATTCGCTTCAACTCGAGAGGATTGCTGTTGCAATTGGCGAACTTGATTGCTGGTGCCAAGCAGTGTTTGTACGTGGTGGCCAACTTCATGAGCAATTACGTAAGCGAAGGCAAAGTCTCCCGGCGCTCCGAGTCTTTTAAGCTCATCCATAAAGCTCAAATCTAGATATATTTTCCGATCTGCTGGACAATAAAACGGCCCAGTCACCGCCCTGCCCACGCCGCACCCTGTCATTGTAGAACCACTGTACAACACTAAAGTCGGCTCTGAATAACCATTAGGCAGCAGTTCACCCCAAACCGTTTCGGTCGTTCCTAGTATAGCCGCAACAAATTGGGCATTCTCATCCGTTAACGCTTGGCTATCAGCTGAGTTGTTTGACTGTTGCGTTACCGCTGGCGTGCCTGCAATTTGTCCCATCAGATCACCATCTCCCATAAGAGCTTGATACCCAAAGAACAGAACACCACCAAGTAACACCACTCGCCCTACCTTGCTTTTTAAGAGGAAAGGCAGAAAACGGAACAATTGCGCAACGAGTAAGCCTGTTGAGGCAGAGCTTCTTGCCCCTGATTGTCCTCGACGGTCTTCTACGTTTGAGCTTCTTTTACTATTGCGCCATCGCATGTTTTCCTCCTGTCGCGATGCTGATTTCACTTTACATTGTGGTTCAATTTTAAGGATATTACCCAAATCAAAGGCTTCTAAAATCAACAGGTGCCTAGAATCACAAGACTGATCCTAGGCACTCGTGATCATTATGCGTTAGAGCTACTTTGTAATATCTACGCCAAAATGCTCGGTACAAGTCACTTGGCTAGGCTGACCGCCCGAATCATAGCCACAAAAGTCTTCCTCAAGAATGGCGTATTCGGCACGCGCATCTGCCAACTGCTGCATAAATTCTTCTTTGGTGACTTTCTTTTCTCGGTAGAAACTTGCATAAGTTGGCTGGTCCATAAAAAAGCCTTGAGCTGTGCGCACTCTCGTATCGTTTGGTGGGAGGGTCGTTAACTGGTTTTGCATGATACTTCCGTCAGGCAAATACACTTGGTAAAGAACACTGTCCTCCCCCATCAAAGTGGTTGAGGTGTCAACCATCATTCCATAAGCTTCGTAGGAACCCGCCAAGCCCCCATTACAGTCCGATGCACTTTGATCGGCACTAAAGATTTTTTCATTACCATTCGTTCCACAAATACCAGGGCCAATCACGTCGGTATCGCTGGAACAATCTTGTGCCAGTTTGGGAGGGTAGAGGAATACATTACGCTGCTTGATACTGTTACCCACCACTTCGAGGTGGATAAAGCCTTTGTAGTGGTCGTATCGATAAGGCCATCTCGAAGACACATTTGGATTACCATCACTTCCTAAAAATGTATATTCACCAACCCACCAGCCCTCTTCTCTCTGCCAAGCTTCGAAATCGAGTAAATTAACCGCTTCTAAATCACATGAAGATTCAAGAGCGAAAGTTGTATCTTCTGTCGTATCGCTGTTACACGCTGCAATTAAAGCACACGTAAAAATGGAAAGGATTACACGTGGGTACATAAAACCTCCTTGTCTTGGCTTTTATTTGTGAACCAAGGCCAACAATGCAGATTTTATGCCCTTAAACACATAAGGTCATAACTTGTGTCTTTAGTAAAACGACTCATCCTTCAGTTGTGAAGTTCGGTATAGTTTATTAAATCAATTACTTTACAGCATTTCAGCTTCGAAACGCGCTGTCCTTGCCTGTATCAAAGTGCAATTTGTTTCCGACATTAGCTCTGCCAAAGTAATGTTTGGATTCTCCATTACCAATCGAATAAGTTTGGCTTCCAAAGGTTCAAGCTTATCGCTGTATTTGGTAAGACCAATTTCCAATTTTTTAATCACAAAATGCAAATTTTCGTCGTCTTGGGAACGGATAACGTCGAGAAATGCTTTTAAATTCAGAGCTTCACCAGCAATTTGCCACTTGCGAGAACGTCGAATGCGCTTCAGTTCGCACTTGTTCTCTGCGGCTATAGCTTTGGCTCGCTTAGCATGGTCACCACCAATTCGGTGAATCAAAGATGGTAAAGAGATGGTAATCGTTGTGTCTTGCATACCGTTAAACCTCTACCACAGATACATTCTCACCCACCCACTTCAATAACTGTTTGGCAGCTTTGGATAGCACCTGATTCTGGCGCACGATGTAGCCAAAATCAGTGTTGGGGAAGCTGGGTAAGGGCGTCACGTCTCGTGAGAGTTTTAATCTTGGATCGAGTGAGAAGTCCGGCACAATTGCGGTTCCGAATCCGGCTTCTGCCCAATCAATTTGGGCCTCGACACTACCCACTTCCATAACTCTGTGTTTTGGCAGGTTTAGCTCTGGCAGAGAGGCATCAATCAGTTCACGCGTTCGGGTATCATGCCCCAGTAGAATCAAGGTTTGGTTTTCTTCTGTGCTCTCTTTCCATTTGAAAATATTATCGCCGAAAGCACACCAGTGTATTTGCGTCAGAGGAGTAAAGTGCAGCGGTTGACTCTCTTTCTGCGCAATAACAAAGCCGATGTCTGCGCGGGCACTTTTTACTAAATCTACCGCTTGTGATGAAGTGGTGTTGAACAGCGCTAAATCGATACCAGGATATTCATTTTTGAATTGTTGGAATGGCTTGATAAGTAACAGGCGCGAGACAATATCACTCGCCGCAATCGAGAGCGTTCCTTGCGTTAAGTCATTAATGGCATTGAGATCGGATTGGCAGATTTGCAGCTCATTCAGCATGTGCTGTGCGGTGTCTAACAAACGCTTTCCGGCTTGGGTCAATTGCACAGGGTTACGTTCAATCAACTTAGCCCGCGTTGCTTGCTCTAGCTGTTTGATATGAAGACTGACATTTGGCTGCGTCATGTGCAGTTCAATCGCTGTTTTTCCGAAATGTTTTACTTCTGCCAAAGTGACAAACGTACGTAACCAGTTCAAATCCAACATAGAAAATTACCCAATATGATTTTCTTATCAAGTTAATGAGTATAATTAATTTCTCTTATTCATGCGAGCATCCTAAGATTTTCCAGTCTGTTTTTGGAGAATGAATTATGTCGTCTATCGTTGTTGTAGGTGCAAACTGGGGTGATGAAGGCAAAGGCCGCATCGTTGACTTTTTGGCAGAGCAAGCTTCTGCAAGCATTCGTTTCCAAGGTGGTAACAACGCGGGTCACACCGTAGTTAACGACCTAGGTACGTTCAAGCTGCACCAGCTACCAAGTGGCGTTTTCAACCCTGACTGTTTGGCAGTTTTAGGTCCGGGTATGGTTATCAGCCCTGCGTCGCTGTCTGAGGAGATTGCGGAAGTCGCGGAAGCGGGCGTTAAAGTGAACATGTGCATCTCTGATCGCGCAACACTGTGTCTACCTCTACACGCACTAGAAGATACGCTAGAAGAACAACGCTTAGGCGACAAAGCATACGGTTCAACTCGTCAAGGTATTGCACCTGCATACGGCGACCGTGTGATGAAAAAAGGCATCCTAGTTGGTTGGTTAAAACAACCAGAAGTTCTAGTAGAACGCATCAAGTTCTGGATGGACTGGAAACTTCCACAACTACGTGCCCTTTACCCAACGTTTGAATTCGAGCAAACCGCTGAAGAAATGGCGAACTGGTTGCTGGAAGTGTCTGCCCCTTGGCGTGATGCTATTTGCAACGTAACGCTGCCGCTAAAAGAGCTACAAGCAAAAGACCAAACTCTACTGTTCGAAGCACAACTAGGTGCGGGCCGTGACCTTGTTTACGGTGAGTACCCATGGACAACCTCTTCAAACGTTGTGTCTATGTACGCGGGCATCGGTAGTGGTCTTCCTGCTCTGCGTCCAGAGCGTGTTATTGCAGTCGCAAAAGCGTTCAGCTCATCAGTAGGTACTGGTACGTTAATCACTGCAATGGAAGAGCAAGATGCATTCCGTGAACTAGCGGGTGAGTTCGGCGCAACAACAGGTCGCCCACGTGACATGGGTTACTTCGATGCAGTAGCGACTAAGAACGGCGTTGAGCTTCAGGCAGCGACTGAAATCGCACTGACAAAAGTAGACTGTCTGACAGGTCTTAAAGATCTAAAAATCTGTGTTGGTTACGCAGGCGAGCACAGTGAGAACCCAATTTGGCCTCAAACGGCTGCACTAGCACCAATCTACGAGAAGATGGAAAGCTGGAGTGAAGACATTACCGGTTGCCGTAAATTCGAAGAGCTACCAGTTGCGGCACAAAAATACGTTCTACGTATTGAAGAGCTAATGGGCGTACCAGTGAAAATGGTATCGGTTGGCCCTGGTCGTGAACAAATGATTATGCGCTAAGACGTGGAATAACACGTCTATATCCAAGTTACAGTAAGTGCTTGGTTATATTAGCAAGCGGCTTTTATCTTTTCCGGGGTAAAGCCGCTTTTTTTATGCACTTTATACCTTGGTCAAGCAATACTGTTCTACCGAGCGTCAGAACGCCAATTCTTCCAACGGCCTAGCCACAGAACCATGTTGCTGAGACAACAAGGAGAACTCAACTTCTTGCCCACAAGCGCAGTAAAAGTCATACCCTTCCCCCGCTAAAAACGGCGTACTTTTATCGATAAACCAGTCCCTAGACTTTTTAGTATGAAGCTCACCACAACTTGGACAAGTCACTTCTACAGAGAAAACCTTGGCAATCATATCCCTAACCTCTTGTTAATTGCAGACGTACAACGAAATCGTTTGCTGTAGATAAACTAGACCAAGTTTTGAAACACTTCGTTAAGAAAATGTCAGAGTAAACGATGGAAAATGCGTGTTTCAACGACACTTTGAACAACTTTTTTCAGACAAAATCATGAAGAAAAATTGAACTGCAAACGATTACATAACAAATATTACCGAAAGGGGCATTTACCAAACTTATGAGACAGGGAGTCTTATTTTTCATTAAAAAATAGTAACTTGCTTAAATTTTATAAGACTCACATCACACTTTACATTGAACAATTCCTAAAATTGACATGCTTATTATAGTTTTATGTCATTACTTACCTGCTGTACTTATATCTGTGGCAAATCGATTCTTCTCCAATCCATCTAAAAAGTGGAGTAACAACCTCACACTGTGTGTTGTCGGCCTACTCTCTTTTTCGATCACTATGGTGGCATTTATCCCTTTTGCCCATCAATATCATAAAAAGCTCACACAACAGGCAGTAGAGGCAATTGAATCTGAGTTTCACAGCAATGTTCAACAGTTAGCTCATTTACTCGATGATGAGTTTTATCTCAAACCGTGTAGCGAACTGATCCACGACTTACGCACCAACATCTTTGGTTTAGGGATGGCAAAAGACATCGCTACATTTGATCAAAATGGCAAGGTACAGTGCACCAGTAGCGAACGTCATCCGTCCTTTCGGATTTACTCGACAATACTAAAACGCTTGGGTGATAGCGATGTACACACCACGCTGTCTTACACGCAGCGAGCGTTGACCAATAACCAAGCATTGATCCTATTTTTTAGTTCGGATAAAGGGCGAGGCATCAGTGTGGTATTTCCAAAACAAGTACTGGAAATGCTGGTGAAGGATATCTTTAGCTTCGGTGACATGAAATATCGAGTCGATATTATTAATCGAACCGCTGTTGATCTGACTGATGGCAACGCACTGCGCAGCGAACAAATCACTTCAGAAATCCTCCCTTTCACGGTCTACTCGACAATTGGTTATGCATTCTATTGGCAATTCTTGGCAAGCAAGTTATGGATTGGGCTGCTAGGAATGGCCTGTGCTCTGGTCGTCCATCTGTTTTTTAATTCAAAAAAGGTGGCCAGAAACAGTTTGGAGTTCTCTCTGGCTCAAGCTATCAAAGGGCGCAACTTGAGTGTGCATTATCAGCCTATCGTTGACCAACGTGATGGCAGTGTCATCGGTGGCGAGTCTTTAGTGCGCTGGAACGACCCGGTTCAAGGGTTCATTTCTCCTGGTATCTTTATCCCTCTTGCCGAGAAAGTTGGGATGATCGATCAAATCACTTATCTGGTGTTGGATAAAGCGATCAAGATGATCTCAACAAATAAGAAAGCCTTTCATGATCGCTACATTAGCGTTAACGTCAGTCGCTCTTTGATTCTCAGAGATGACTTCATTAAAGAAGTCGAGTCTCGCTTGATGTTCAGTTATTTCATTAGTGAACGTTTGGTATTTGAAATTACCGAAGAAGCGATTTTTAACAAAGATGAGTTTTCAATATTGCGTCAACACTTGGACCGACTGGCCTCACTGGGCATTCGTATTGCCGTTGATGATTTTGGTACAGGCTATTCTGGTCTGGATTTTATTGGGCAATACCCATTCGACATCATCAAGATTGATCGCGTCTTCGTAACCAGTTTAGGTAACGGAAAAACAACTCAACCGTTACTCGAGGCGATACACACTCTTTCCCAGACACTGAATATGTCTGTCATTGTGGAAGGTGTCGAAGAGGAGGCGCAATTGTGGGCTTTACATGACCTCGGCTTCTACAACATACAGGGCTTCTACTTTTCAAAACCTATTCCAAAGCCTGAGTTTCTAGACTATTTGGCATTGCACCAACCAGCCGATCTTCAAACTCTCGCGCCTGCGCTTAGCTAAGATTAATCAACCCAATTTTTGGCTGAGCAAGCGGTGCTCAGCCAAAGCGTTCTCCCTCAATACATCGTCAAATTCAGTCGTTAATTACAAATGCATGAATAGCAATTAACCAATTGTTAAACAGACTGCTGAAAGATCTCACTTGTTAATGAAGCACATAAACTAAGTTAAATGGTTGATTTAATATTCTTTAACTGATTGGTTGATCACGATTTTCATCTGTAAATTGGTGAAGTTGTGCTCAAAAAATCTACCGCACTGTTTTTAGGATAGATAACGCTTCCCCCAACATCTAACCCAAAACAGGTGATTCCTATGACCAAAAAGTTTCTCCGCCTCAGTTCGATAACACTCGGTTTATGCATGAGCTCATTGGCTTTTGCAAATGCTGATTTACCTAACATCAAGATCTTAGCAACCGGCGGCACTATCGCTGGTGCAGGGCAATCCGCCACTGAATCCAACTACACCGCTGGTAAGGTTGGAGTCGATTCACTGATCAACGCAGTGCCTAGCATGACCAAAATTGCCGACATTTCCGGTGAACAGGTGGTCAGCATCGGCTCTCAGGACATGAACGATGAAGTCTGGCTAACGTTAGCCAAGCGTGTGAATGAACTGCTCGCTCAGGACGACGTAGATGGCATTGTGATTACTCATGGTACCGACACCTTAGAAGAGACCGCCTACTTCCTAGATTTAACGGTGAAGAGTGACAAGCCTGTTGTGATCGTAGGTGCAATGCGCCCTTCTACGGCAATGAGTGCTGACGGCCCAGTTAACCTCTACAACGCAGTGGTGACCGCAACGGATGAAGATTCTCAAGGTCTAGGCGTGCTAGTCGCAATGAACGACACCATTTTTGATGCGCGTGATGTAACGAAAACCAACACAACATCAGTCAGTACTTTCCAATCACCGAACTTTGGCCCACTCGGTTACATTCACAACAGCGATGCGAAGTACCAACGCAGCCCAGAGCGCAAACACACCACTGAAACAACCTTCGATGTTTCCAAGCTCGATAAGCTGCCACAAGTCGGAATCGTTTATAACTATGCCAATGCTTCTAGCTTACCTGTGAAAGCATTCGTCGATGCGAAGTTTGATGGCATCGTCAGCGCAGGTGTCGGCAATGGTAACTTGTACCACACGGTATTTGATGAGTTAGAAAAGGCGAGTAAAGATGGCATCATGGTTGTTCGCAGCTCTCGCACGCCTACCGGCTCTACTACCTTAGATGCGGAAATTGATGACGATAAATACGGTTTCGTGGCATCTGGCACGTTGAATCCACAAAAAGCTCGTATTTTGTTGATGCTATCGCTAACACAAACCCAAAATTACCAAGACATCCAGCAGATGTTCCAACATTACTAATCGGACGGATCGCTAACTTTCCGATGAGTAAAAGCTAGCCGCTAGTTAAAAAGAGGAGACGCAGATATCTCCTCTTTTGTGCTTGAGCATTGATAACTTAGCCAAACAAGGGCAACTTAGCCAAACAAGCGACGCTTCATTCCTGCTCTTTCAAGAATGCGCGTGGTGATCTCTTCCACCGACAAAGACGAAGTGTTGATGTAAGGGATTGCCTCCCGTCTAAACAGCGCTTCTACCGTATCAAGCTCCAACTTACATTGTTCAGTGCTCGCGTATTCGCTACCTGACAATCGGTTCTCGCGGATCTCGTTCAAACGTTCTGGGTTGATGGTTAAACCAAATAACTTGTGGCGATGAATCTCAAACTCCGGCAATAAGCGCATCATCTTGACGTCTTCAGCGATAAACGGGTAGTTCACCACACGTAAGCCAAATTGCATCGCCATGTACAGGCTGGTCGGTGTTTTGCCACTGCGTGACACGCCAAGGAGGATTATATCAGCTTCATCTAAGCCTTTAAGCGTAATGCCATCATCGTGAGCAAGCGTGTATTCAATCGCAGCGATACGGTCGAAATAGGTATCCGAATCTTTGCTTACGCTGCGTGAGCGCTGCATCTTCGGCTGTGGCTCCATCTGAATGTCGTCTTGTACCTTCTGCACAATGCTCTCCAGCACGTCATAACCGTGAGCTGGCGCTTTGAGTAACATTTCACGAATTTCTGGCACAACAATCGAGAAGAATACCAAGGGCTTAACCCCATCACGTTGGTAGGAAATCTCGATTTCCTTGATGACATCGGCAACTTTGTCTTCACTTTCGACAAAAGGGAAGGTTTTTTCATTAGGAATGAGGGAAAACTGACCCAAAACAACATGGCCTAATGTCTCACATGTTATGGCCGTTCCGTCAGAAACATAGAATACATCACGACTTTGGCTATTTATTTGCATTTTTGTTTATTTTTTCAAATTCATTTGAGTAGGATGGTTTACATAATATTAATAAATGAGTTTGGCTTGCAATTGCGTGCCCCACAGCTTTGAAAATTCTTCGGAGTTTTTTTAAGTAAACACGTAATCGTTTGCCTTTCATATCAACCAAGAAAAGTGTTGAACCATGTTTGCGTCGGAAAATTCGTTTAAGCCCTAGTTGGGAAGTTGTAGTTAACGCCCCTTAGCTGCAATGGCTGTTGTCAGCCCGAGACTGTGTCTTCGATGACATTGACCTGCAAGGATGAACCACCGCTGTTCAAGGTTGGTATTAATCCCCTACAAAGCTGCAATGTTTCTGGAGAAAGACATGCAAAAGAACACCCTCTGGTTCAATGGACTATCCATGGATGATGTCGACAAGGTCGGCGGTAAAAATGCTTCACTTGGCGAAATGGTTTCTAACCTAGCCAATGTTGGTGTATCAGTACCAAACGGTTTTGCGACAACCTCGTATGCGTTTAACCAATTCCTTGACCACGAAGGTTTGGATGAGCGTATTCACCAACTACTTGATGAACTAGACGTTGATGATGTAGAAGCTCTGCGTAAGACAGGTGCCACCATTCGTCAATGGGTATTAGAAGCCCCGTTCCCTGCGGATCTTGAACAAGACATCCGTGATAACTACAAAGAACTGACAGACAATCATCCTGAGATTTCTGTTGCCGTTCGCTCTTCTGCAACTGCAGAGGATCTACCGGATGCGTCATTTGCTGGTCAGCAAGAGACGTTCCTAAACGTAAAAGGCATTGATGCAGTACTAGAAGCGACCAAGCACGTTTACGCTTCTTTGTTCAATGACCGCGCAATTTCATACCGTGTACACCAAGGCTTTAACCACCGCGGCATTTCGCTGTCGGCTGGTATCCAACGCATGGTGCGCTCGGACAAAGCCTCTTCTGGCGTTATGTTCACCCTAGATACGGAATCGGGCTTCGACCAAGTCGTGTTCATCACCTCTTCTTGGGGCTTGGGTGAAATGGTGGTTCAGGGTGCGGTAAACCCTGATGAATTCTACGTCCACAAGCCAATGCTAGAAGCGGGTCAACACCCAATTGTTAAAAAGACCTTTGGCTCTAAGCAGATCAAAATGATCTACTCTGACCGTCAAGAGATCGGTAAGCAAGTAGAGATTATCGACACCTCAGTAGAAGAGCGCAATGCCTTCTCTCTGAATAATGAAGAGATCAAAGAGCTCGCAAAACAGGCGATGATCATCGAAAAGCACTACAAACGTCCTATGGATATTGAGTGGGCAAAAGATGGCATCGACGGCAAGCTTTACATCGTACAGGCACGCCCAGAGACCGTATGTTCTCAAAGCGAGCAAAACGTGATTGAACGCTACGAGCTAAGCAACAAAGCTGATGTTTTGGTTGAAGGTCGTGCAATTGGTCAGCGTATCGGTAAAGGCCCAGTGCGCTTAGTCGATTCTCTAGACCAAATGTCATTGGTACAAGAAGGCGATGTACTGGTTACTGATATGACTGACCCAGACTGGGAACCAGTAATGAAGAAGGCGTCTGCGATTGTCACGAACCGTGGCGGCCGTACTTGTCACGCAGCGATCATCGCACGTGAGCTTGGTATTCCGGCTATCGTTGGTTGTGGTGACGCCACCAGCAAACTGACTGACGGTGAGACCGTAACAGTATCTTGTGCTGAAGGCGAAACGGGCTACGTTTACCAAGGCGAGCTGGAGTTTGAAATCAAGCGCTCAGCGGTCGATGAGCTGCCACTGCTACCAACCAAAGTGATGATGAACGTTGGTAACCCAGATCGTGCATTCGACTTTGCTCAGATTCCAAACGAAGGTGTGGGCCTTGCGCGTCTTGAGTTCATCATCAACAAAATGATTGGTATTCACCCGAAAGCCTTGCTGAACTTCGATGCACAAAGCGATGAGCTAAAAGCTGAAATCACTGAGCGTATCCGTGGTTACAAAGATCCAATTGATTTCTACGTTAGCAAGCTAACCGAAGGCATCGCGACTATCGCGTCGGCATTCTGGCCAAAACGCGTGATTGTTCGTATGTCTGATTTCAAATCGAACGAGTACAGCAACTTGGTGGGCGGTAAAGGTTACGAACCGCATGAAGAGAACCCAATGCTGGGCTTCCGTGGTGCGTCTCGCTACATTTCTCCAGTGTTTGAAGACTGTTTCGAGCTAGAAACTCAAGCAATCAAACGCGTTCGTAACGAGATGGGTCTTAAGAACGTTGAAATCATGATCCCATTCGTACGTACACCAAGCGAAGCAGCTTCGGTTATCGACCTACTGGCTAAGTTCGACCTACGTCGTGGCGACCAAGGTTTGAAAGTCATCATGATGTGTGAACTACCGTCAAACGCAGTACTTGCTGAAGAGTTCTTGAAGTACTTCGATGGCTTCTCTATCGGTTCAAACGACATGACTCAGCTTACACTTGGTCTTGACCGTGACTCTGGCGATGTTGCTCACCTATTTGATGAGCGTAACCCAGCAGTGAAAGCCATGCTGCAAATGGCCATAGATGCGGCAACCAAAGCAGGCAAATATGTCGGTATCTGTGGCCAAGGTCCATCAGACCACGATGATCTTGCGGAATGGTTGATGGAACAAGGCATCAGCTCTGTTTCACTCAACCCAGATACGGTTATCGATACTTGGTTGAAACTAGGTAAAGTGAGCAAGTAAAACGAGCCTTCCTAACTTGTAATACTAAGCCCTCAAGCTCCTGAGTTTGAGGACTTTTTCTTTACCCAGCATGTCAAAGCTCTGTGAGTTCGTGACGACAATCCCAACCTAAACGGCGTGCTAATTTTCCCTCTGAGATTTTTCACCTAGAATGAAAGAATCTGATTTCATAAAAGAATGGACCTATGAAAAAGCCTCTTGCCCTTATCACTGCCTTAACCTTGCTCGCTTCTCCGGCTTATGCCGACTGGGACGACATTTCTAACAGCCTTTCAGACTTAGGGGATGCTGTTTCCGATACGGCTAAAGAGACATGGGATAGCACCAAAGAATTCTCAAAACAGGCATGGGAAGATTTCACTAATTGGTCAGAAGATGCGATCAACACTGCTGGCGAATGGACGGATGCAAGTATCGAAACCAGTAAAGAGTGGATCGACGAAGCTGACAAGAAAATTGATGAGCTGATGGAAGGTGATACACCGGAAGAAGCTCGCCAAGCGATTGACTTGATGTCGGATAGCACCCTGCTCAAACTGTTTAATGAGAAGCCAGAAGCGAAAGATCTTTACGATAAAGCTTACGGTTACGCGGTATTTGATTCACGCAAACTGTCGTCGATGTTCCATACCAACTCCGGCTCTGGTGTTGCAGTCAACAAATCGACCGACAAGCGCACTTACATGAACATGTTCGGTGCTGGCGTCGCTCTTGGTGTTGGCGGTAAGTTCTACCAACAAGTCGTGCTGTTTGAGAAAGAAAAAGACTTCAACACCTTTGTTGAAGAAGGCTGGGAAGCATCGAGCGAAGCTTCTTTAGTTGCAGGCGAGGATGGCGAAGAGATGACAGCGCAATTCAACAGCGGCGTAGCGGTATATCAGTTAAACACCACAGGCTTGTTGGTTGATGCAAACGTTTCTGGCTCGAAATACTGGGTGAATAAAGAGCTGACCGATTCGCAGTAATCTCAAGAACGCATCGATTTATTTAAGGGGAGCACAGGGCTAATGCCGTTCACTTA
>NZ_JAHGAH010001069.1:0-721 GCF_030248475.1 Vibrio sp. D173a | reverse complement strand
CTCAAATAGTTAAGTAATAATTACCGCTATGCATCAAGATTTTAGATGAAATACGTGCTCAATTGAGCACGCATTATTCTGATGTCGATACTGTATTATTGTACCCGTGATGGCGGGAAGGCTTGGCTGCCAAGGACATGACCATTCACTTCTTTACCGTAGTAACCTTGATGATCATGATACTTTTGCGCATTGGCTTCTAAGTCACCTTTATAACGAGGGTCTTGCGGACGCTCGTGACTATTAATGTAGGCCGCAACATCCCATGCGTCTTGTTCGCTTAACTGAACACTTTTCCCTAGCGGCATATTCTCGTAGATGAAGTAAGCTGCGGTGTTAATACGGTGCATACCTGCTCCCCAATTGTACGCGTATTCCCCCCATAATGGCGGAATGTATGAGCGTCCATTTCTATCGCGGATGCCTTGCCCACTGTCACCATGACACGCTGCGCAGTTATCAACATAGACTTGTGCGCCGCGTTCAGGTGAAGGTTGCAACTTAGGGTTATCTATTTTCGGGTACCCACGACCAGCCAGGTTGCCACGTTCATTAACCGGTAGCGCTTTCGCTATTTCTGACGGTAATGGGAAGTCCTCGGATTTACCGCCTTTCAATAACAGCTCTCGGCTTATCGCGGGAACAGGCTTGTCTTGCATACCGTATTCATCCAGTAAACCGCCCATTGCTAGCCAATACGCGTAGGCACTGAGTGCTTCGA
>NZ_JAHGAH010001068.1:0-734 GCF_030248475.1 Vibrio sp. D173a | reverse complement strand
ATGTTGCAGGAAACGTAGCGAAATAACGAAAGTGTGTCGCATGAGTACTTTTTAACAGTACTCACAAATATCTAAACCCAAAGCAGTCCAAGTGGCTGCTTTTTTATTGCTCAACCCTTCAATGTTAAACGTAAGTAACGTGCCACATTCGAACTTAGTGTATTATTTGATCGAACTTAAAAGCTTACAAACAATAAGTGTTATATAATCGCTCGAAAAATATAAAAACAAAAAAAACAGCAGTAATACCGTCAAACGTCATAGCTAGGTTAACTAAATACTCAATATGGACGCGATTCGTAAAGTCTATCAATACGCGGAACCGAACCTTACTCTAGTAGGGTGGATGGGTTTTGTCGGCTTCCCTGTGTACTACATAGTATGGGAGCTACTGTTTCCGCAGCCCTATGAAAACCTGCCGCTACGCGTGTTCTGCTCTATGCTGTTTTTCGGCATCATTTATCGACACCGTTTTCCATTCCGTTGGCGTAAATACCTACCGGCCTACTACCAGGTTGCCACTACGATCTGTTTACCCGGGTTCTTCTTCTACATGTTGCTAATGAACAATTGGTCGAACGTGTGGGTGATGTCTTTTATGGCGGCGACGTTTCTGCATATTTTACTGGTGCACATTACTCGGGTAATGTTTGCTCAAACCTTTGCGGGGATTGGCCTTGCCACGTTTTTTGCGTGGGTTGCACAGGGCTTTTATCTCGATTTAACGATGGACT
>NZ_JAHGAH010001067.1:0-603 GCF_030248475.1 Vibrio sp. D173a | reverse complement strand
TTATTGGTGGTGTCTGAACGAGAGTAAGAAAGCTTACTGTTGAACATGTCGTAGCCGTAAGACACGCTAGCCTCGAAGCCTTTGATTTCAACATCGCCTAAATTGTAGATAAGGTAAGTCTGGGTAGCACCTTGGTATGCCTCCACAATGTAGTCATCAATATCCGTTTGGAAGACCGTAACATTTGCGCCCAAGAAATGATCGTCAATGTACTTATTGAATCGAACACCACCTTGTGTGTTCAAGCCTGTTTCTGGCTTTATGTCGTCCGCTAGGTAGGCAACATCTTGGTACGCGATAAAGCTTTCAAGAAGCTCTGGGCCTTTGAACAGAGAACGCGCACTTGCGAACAGCGTCCAGTCTTGCGTGACATCCCACTCCGTCGCCAATGCCCATGTTACGTCATCAAAATCATCGGTACCGGTTTCCGCTTTACGTTGATAGTCATCGAAGCGCAGGCCAGCAGTCACAGAAAAGTTATCAGTAAAGTAGAATTGGTCTTCAACAAACAAAGCCGTAGAAATCGCAGATTCATCCATGAACTTGCTGCTGCCATAGTAAGCGCTAGATGTCTTATCCATGTAGTCGAAGCCATAGGTTGCT
>NZ_JAHGAH010001066.1:0-945 GCF_030248475.1 Vibrio sp. D173a | reverse complement strand
GTTCCGTCACTTGGCTAGCTTTCATTAATCTAAATTCTCAGCGAGAAAGTCCACCAGCAGACGAACTTTAGAAGATAGGTTACGGTTTTGAGGATAGAGCGCCCAGATCCCCTCTTTGTCATCTCGGAAATCTGACAGCACTTCCATTAGCTCTCCCGATTCTAGATCATCGCTGACATAGTATTCAGGTAGCTGCACTAAACCAATGCTCTGCTTTGCGGCATCTAACAGCGCTAAACCACTGTTAGATTTGATACGCCCATTCACACGTACAGAGCGTGGCTGACCATTTTCTTTGAATCGCCAATGCTCAAAGCCGCCAACTAAACATTGATGATTACTGAGTTCAGACAAGGTATGCGGCTCACCGTAACGTTCAATGTATTCAGGGCTCGCACAGACATAAAGCTGGCGCTGTGACAAACGCTTCGCCACTAAACTAGAATCCTCCAGTCGGCCCAAACGAATTGCAACATCAACACCAGAATCAATCAGATCGAGCTTCTGGTTGGTGAGCATAAGTTCGAGTTCAACCTGAGGATAGAGAGCCAAAAACTGGTGCAACAACGGGGCAAGTTGGCGCTCTCCGTAGGTCACTGGCGCGGTCACCTTGAGCAAACCCTTTGGTGTTGACTGCATCTGAGTCACCGCGAGTTCTGCCAGCTCTAACCCTTCCACTAGCTGCTTACATTGTTGGTAATAAAGTTGTCCAGCTTCAGTCAGTGAGACTTTACGAGTGGTTCGGTTGAACAACTTAACCGCCAGTCTCTCTTCTAAACTAGCGACACGGCGGCTTATCTGCGCAACAGAGGTTGATAGCTTAGCTGCCGCACCAGTGAAGCTCTCACGCTCCGCTACCGCAACAAATTCACTCACCCCTTCCCAATTCGCCATACGATTACCCATTTACTAATATTTTTCGTTAAGTCTATTGAAATAACGTAT
>NZ_JAHGAH010001065.1:0-692 GCF_030248475.1 Vibrio sp. D173a | reverse complement strand
GGAAACTGCCGGCTTGCGCGGAATCTTGTCCGACAACAGCGCTGATATTTGGGGATCTCAATGATCCAAATAGCAAGATCAACCAAGTGCTTCAGTCCGAAGTGGTCTACCGAGATAAAGTGCATTTAGGTACTCAATCTAAGCTTTACAAAGTGCCACATCAGAAAGGGGAGATTTGATTATGAGTGCATGGGATACAGCTTTCCAATCTGGAACCGTGGTATGGGATTGGATCATCGCTATCTACCTGTTTTTAGCGGGTATGTCAGCAGGCGCAGTGATGATCTCCATCTATCTGAAAAGAAAAGTCATTGAGGGTGATGCCGCTAAAAATACCATTTGGCATTATTTCGGGACTGCTCATTCTGGTATTTCACCTAACTAAGCCACTCTCTTTCTGGAAGATTATGATCTTCTACAACCCAACGTCTGTGATGTCGATGGGTGTGATCCTATTCCAAGTCTACATGGTGATCTTGTTTGTGTGGATCGGAATCATCTTTAGGGATCAGATCACACTGTTTTTGAGTGAGCAGAGCTGGCTCAAAGGGCGTTTAGATTTCGTTGGAAAACTCATTGGTAAATTGGAACCTCTTGAAAATGCGACAGAAATCTTTTTGGCTTTGCTAGCTCTTTTGCTGGCGGCATATACAGGTTTCCTACTATCAGCGCTGAACACATTCCCAATGTTG
>NZ_JAHGAH010001064.1:0-1633 GCF_030248475.1 Vibrio sp. D173a | reverse complement strand
TTATCTTGTTCAATTACGGTCAACTTTTGATAACTTTCCAGAGCGATCGCTTCTTGCTGTGACTTTTGACTCAACGCCGCGCGCATCGCAAGGTACTCTTTGGACGCATTATTCGGTAAATGCAGTAGTGGGCTCAGTGCGGCTTCAGCTTGGTCAGCTTTGACAAGCAGTTTTGAAAGGCCTAATCGCAACGCTTCGCTATCATTATTCAGACGAATCCCCGCCTGAAGCAGTTCATAGGCTCGGCGTGTATCACCTTTTCCAAAATAGAGAATAGCGAGTTTTTGTCTCACGTCTTCATCACGCGGAGTGTAACGTAGTGCTTCAGTAAAGCCTTTTAACGCCCCTTCAAGATTGTTCGAGTCCAACGCTTTCTTCGCACGGCCAATGGCATTCACCGCAAGTTGCTCTGGTGTGAGTTCCACCTGCTCAGCCACAATGCCGCTTTCAATTGGTTCAACACTTTGCGGTGAAACCGTATCTGCTGGCTTTGGCGTTGTTGGCACCACGCTGTTGGTACTTTTCGAAGAAGTCGATTGTACGTTAGCCAATAAAACCGGAGATGAAGGTTTAGCAGACGTTCGCTCTTTGCCGGTTTGAACTTGTGTCTTTTTATCTTCGGTTTGTTGATTGTTCTTTACGTTCGCCACCTCAGGAGCAGCACTTAATTTGCCCGTTGTTGCCACCGTTTGTGGTGAGTTTAAAGCTAAGCTTTGGCTAGGTTCAGAGATCACATTGGTCATTGAAGGTTGTGATTCTGTGCTTGTGAGTTTCTTTGTCGGTGACTCAATAACTGGTGCCGCTGGCTGTTTGCTAAAAATCGGTTCAACATCAACTTGATGATTTAAAGGGACACTTTCAGATTCAATGCTTGGCCCTTGCGAAACAGCCCAACCGCCCATCGCTAAGCTCAGTGAAAAACCCGCAGCAACCCATATCCAAGGTGAACGCGTTTTTACTTTAGGCACGTCAGCCGCTTCGATAGCAACCTTAGACTCTTTCTTTGCCAGTTCAGATAAGGCGTTATTGATGGTATCCATGATTCACTCCAGCCCCACAAGATTGGCTTTTTAAACTTAGGTTTCGACACGTCATAGGTTTCATGCATTGCCGAATAAAGGTGCTTGTTCTCAACAGTCGGCTTATGTTCACTAAAGGCCAACAACAACGATTTATGGCATAACTGGTTGATTAGCCTAGGCACACCATGGGTTGAGCGCCAGATGGCTTTTTTCAGATTTAAGCTGAACAATGTCTCTTTGCCACCAGACTTGGTGATTCGATTGTCGATATAAGCGACCGTCTCATCGAGGTTGAGGGTTCGCAAACAAGAACTGAAAGAGATCCGCTGACGAAACTGCCTTAAATGATGTGCATTAAGGCGATTATCCAATTCAGGCTGCCCCAATAGAACAATCTGTAGTAACTTCGTCGATTCCGTCTCTAGGTTGCCAAACAAACGTAGGGTCTCTAACGCTTCATCGGACAAGGCTTGAGCTTCATCCAGTATCGCAACCACTCTTTTCCCTGAGCCGTTTAACTCGATCAGTTTATGCTGAATCTCATCCACCAGCATTGCTCTGTCCTTAACATCAATCCCTAGCTCTTCTGCCACTGCGTATCGAAGATCGTC
>NZ_JAHGAH010001063.1:0-349 GCF_030248475.1 Vibrio sp. D173a | reverse complement strand
ATTCGAACTAATTAACCTTCCGGGCCTTTAATTTGTATCTATTCGATAGCCTCAAAGACGTTGCCCAAGAATACCTAACAGAGCCTCAAATTGAGGCTCTGCGTCAATCTTATGTGGTAGCGAGAGATGCCCATGAAGGGCAAACCCGCTCAAGCGGTGAACCATACATTATCCACCCTGTTGCTGTTTCAAGAATCCTGGCCGAAATGCGCCTTGATATCGAAACCCTCCAAGCAGCCCTACTCCACGATGTAATTGAAGATACTGAAGTTACAAAAGAAGAGTTAGAAGCGCAGTTTGGTAACACAGTGGCGGAGCTTGTTGATGGTGTTTCTAAGCTGGATAAGCT
>NZ_JAHGAH010001062.1:0-589 GCF_030248475.1 Vibrio sp. D173a | reverse complement strand
CATACCACCACGACCTAACTCGTGCGAGATCTGGTACTTATCCACCAGTGTATCAGTGAGGTTGAGCTCTGTTTCTGTGGCTTGTTGCGCGTGAAAGCCGAACAGCGATGTGATCTGCTCTGAATGCCCTTCATTGATTAAGGGAAGAACTTGCTGATATAAGCCGGGTTGCTCTTTCTTTAATCGTTTTAGATAAAGACTTTTTTCTTCATCGGACAGATCCATGAGGTGATAAAAAACCTCAGTGGAGCCACTGCTTTTATTTTGCACAACTGATCTTGTTATTTCTCTTATAGTGTCAGCATTCTATAATAGTTCTCGATGTTTTTTCGACATTTTTGTCAATTACATATCAAAAAATGAGCGAATGGCTCGAACTTATAACTTGTTGATTAATAACTCATCAATCATTTTGTGAGGTGATGCAAGCTACGCGGGGAAATTAGAAAATGCTCTGTTTTGGCTTCTGATTCGTAAAACCTATGTCTCTCACAAAGAAGGTTGAAGAGCTATGAGTTTGAAAAAATGGTTAGACGGGGTGTCACCTCGCTTTGAAGCGGGTGGCAAATACGAGAGGTTTTATCCACTT
>NZ_JAHGAH010001061.1:0-1392 GCF_030248475.1 Vibrio sp. D173a | reverse complement strand
TATGCATTGTCCTTTTTGTTCAGAGAACGACACGAAAGTAATCGATTCAAGGCTAGTAGCTGACGGGCATCAAGTTCGTCGTCGCCGTCAATGCCTGGCATGCAGTGAGCGTTTTACGACATTCGAATCGGCTGAGCTTGTTATGCCAAAAGTGATCAAGTCGAATGGCAACCGTGAACCATTTAACGAAGATAAAATGGTCGGTGGTGTGCAACGTGCATTAGAAAAACGCCCAGTGAGCGCTGATGCCATTGAGTTGGCGATCAGTACCATCAAATCTCAACTGCGCGCAACTGGCGAGCGTGAGGTACCAACCGAGATGATTGGTAACCTTGTGATGGACCAACTGAAGGAGCTCGATAAAGTCGCGTACATTCGTTTTGCCTCTGTGTACCGTAGCTTCGAAGATATCCGAGAGTTTGGCGAAGAGATTGCCAAGCTAGAGGACTAATCCCAACACATGTCAGAATTTACTCCCTTAGATTTTCAAATGATGTCGCGTGCCATGCAATTGGCGAAGCGCGGCATCTATACTACTGCTCCTAACCCTAATGTCGGCTGTGTGATTGCTCATGGCGACAACATCGTTGGTGAAGGCTTCCATGCTAAAGCGGGCGAAGCCCACGCGGAAGTTCATGCCATGAGAATGGCTGGCGACAAAGCCAAAGGCGCGACTGCTTATGTCACGCTAGAAGGTCGCAGGTCGTGGTATCAAAATGCTTCGCGATGCGGGTATTGAGGTGCAGATTGGGCTGCTAGAGCAAGATGCATTGGCGTTAAACCCAGCCTTCATTAAGCGTATGCAAACGGGGCAGCCATTCGTTCAATTGAAGATGGCCGCTAGCCTAGATGGTCAAACCGCATTGAGCAATGGACAGAGTCAGTGGATCACTTCGCCACACGCTCGTCGTGATGTTCAACATTATCGCGCCAAAGCGGGAGCGGTATTATCGACCAGCCAAACGGTTATCGAAGACAACGCGTCACTCAATGTACGTTGGGATGAACTGCCTCAAGCCATCAAAGCTTGCTACCCTCAATCAGCGCTGCGCCAACCTGCGCGTGTGATTCTCGATCGACAAGCAAAACTGCTTCAAACTGCGAATCAAGCTCTCAAGTTGTATCAATCTGAAGCGCCAGTCCTACGTGTTGCGGAATCTGCAGCCGAGATAGAGGTGCCACTCAATGGTGAAGGTCAACTGGATATTAAGCAGTTAATTCACGATCTCCCAGCGCACCATATTGACCATATTTGGGTGGAAGCTGGGGCAACATTAGCCAAAAGCTTTATTGAGAATCAGTTGGTTGACGAGCTAATCTTATACTTAGCACCTAAACTAATGGGCAGAGATGGCCGCGGTTTAATGGGTGCGTTGGGCTTAAGCTCGATGG
>NZ_JAHGAH010001060.1:0-838 GCF_030248475.1 Vibrio sp. D173a | reverse complement strand
AAGTACGAGTGAGACAGCTGTTCAAAGCGATGCTCTGAGCAACGAAAGGTAAATACCCAAAGGGAAGCACGTGCTTCCCTTTTTGTTTTTGTGAACTCGGTATTTATTTGTAGAGGTAATAACCATAACTAGATTGTATTAGTCCTCAGAATGTAGATCCCAACCTTTGATATAACGAGAGTCTTATTCGGGGAAGGATACAATGAAGAAGACCACTCTCGCGCTCTCAATTCTTGCACTCAGCGCATGCAGCCAAACCAGCGACAATCCACTACTGTTGACCATTGATGATCAGGCGCTACCCTTTCAATCAACAGGACAAGGTACATTGATTGCCGAGCACGAGCTCAGCAAAGGCACACACACCTTTTCTATTAGCGATGCCGCGCAAACCTGTGGCACAAGCTACGCCTTGGCAGAAGAGAGCCGAGTGAAATTTAATAAACCTCTGCGTGTCGACGACTGCGCGGAAGAGTCTCAAATAGATATCAAGGTATTCAGGGCCAATACCTACCAATTTACCCTCAACCCACAATCCAATGAACTGACAGTTAAGGTCAAGCCGAAACAGAAGAAGGTTCAGAGCTTCACATGTCCAGTGCCAAGCGACTCACCGACCACCGTCGATGTCACTAAGACCTTTGCAGATGGCACCTTGTTACGTGATGCACTCTCTGGCCAACAAGCGACAGTGACCAACGGCACGATCAGCATGAAACCGGCCCACTCAAGCCAAGGGCTCCTTTTGCTTGAAGAGGTTGAGTCAGCCGAAAAATCGACGTTTAGTTGGGATAATGCCACGGTTTACTTCGTCATGACCGACCGCTTTTATAATGGC
>NZ_JAHGAH010000106.1:0-846 GCF_030248475.1 Vibrio sp. D173a | reverse complement strand
TGTCCGTGCGACGTGAAGTCGCATGAAGCGCTGTTCACCGCGATAAGAGTGAACCGTTTGTATCACCAGACGACCCTAAGGCTCTGAATAAAGCAGCGAGCCTGACAATGTAACGAAGTTTGGCACTGTGCCAAACGGGAGCAGAACCGTGAGGGAATGCTCCTCCTGATAACCACGAATTGGGTGAGTGCTAGGGAATCAGTATGATGAACGAAAGTGAATCCATGTAAGGTGCGTCATATTTGAAGCAGCGGAAGTGGTTAATACGCTGTGGCCAAACGGCGATGGGAGTAGGAAAGAGGTTGGACAATACTCTTTCGTGATCGATAGGCTCCTCGCACTATAGTGGGCATCTACCCTGATATTGCGCGACATGCGGAACACGGTAAGCCAGTATCGTTCCTTCGGGAAAGCTGTCTGTGAAGAGAGCCGATAGCGGTGCTGGTAAAGGAGGTTGGAAAAAGCGAATGCTGCATTGTAATGATGCAGATACAGACGGATGTCTGACACGAAAGTGTGCCCACTTCCAACTGGTCTCCCATTGCAAGATGATTTGGAAAACTTTATTTAAGAAGGAACGCAGATGATCTCTTCTCATGAAGTGAGTGCCCCTTCTGGCAGCGCCCAATGGCAATCCATCGACTGGAAAGCGGTTGAGCGCCATGTGTTAAGGCTCCAGATGCGCATTGCAAAAGCAATCCGAGAAGGTAAACACGGTAAGGCGAAAGCACTACAGTGGATACTGACTCACTCGAAAGCAGCAAAACTTCTCGCTGTTCGTCGAGTATCACAAAACAAAGGCAGTAAAACGCCAGGAATTGACGGTGACATCTGGAACACCGATGC
>NZ_JAHGAH010001059.1:0-558 GCF_030248475.1 Vibrio sp. D173a | reverse complement strand
TCATATCTTCGATGAACTGTTTCGTGCCATGGTAGCTGCCGGTGAAAAATCGGGTCACCTAGATGCGGTCTTGGAGCGCTTGGCTGATTACGCTGAGAACCGTCAAAAGATGCGATCTAAGCTGATGCAAGCGATGATCTATCCGGTGGTGCTGGTGGTGTTTGCGGTGACGATTGTCTCCTTCCTACTCGCAACCGTTGTGCCTAAGATTGTCGAACCTATCATTCAGATGGGGCAAGAACTGCCTCAGTCTACTCAGTTTTTGTTGGCCTCGAGTGAGTTCATTCAAAACTGGGGCATTCAGCTATTCCTTTTAATCGTTGGCTTTGTTGTGCTGGTGAAAACAGCCCTTAAGAAACCATCGATTCGTCTTAGCTGGGATAGAAAGCTTCTGAGTATTCCTTTGGTTGGTAAAATTGCTAAAGGGATCAATACCTCGCGCTTTGCTCGTACTCTGTCTATCTGTACCTCAAGTGCCATTCCAATCTTGGAAGGGATGAAGGTGGCGGTGGATGTGATGTCGAATCATCATGTGAAACAACAAGTCCTGCAGGCTTC
>NZ_JAHGAH010001058.1:0-1544 GCF_030248475.1 Vibrio sp. D173a | reverse complement strand
AATTCCTTTGTACGACTGAACTTTCGACCCTTTGGCTTACATCAGCATTCACCAAAGACGCTTCTAAAACGATATCGACCCTTTGTGAGGTGACCTGACTATTAGACAACTCACTAACTGAAACGGAAAAATCATCGACTTCAATCTGCTTATTAAAAAACAAACTTTCACACGTCATTGTTCCCATACCAGGTGATGAAATCTGATTGATATCAGTTATATAAGGGGATTCTTCTTGGCAATAGTTCAGCTTGTTATCTTTAAATTGATAAACAATATTTCGATAGGCGGACGAAGCGCTATTTTGGCGATACACAAAACCTAAGTAAGACTCGCTGGCACTAGATTGAAAGGTATAAATAGTATTAGCAGCCCCCGAAAGCTTCACTGACTGCCCTGAATCTGCATCATAGCCTGCTCGCCAGATCTCTTCTTTCATCATTTGAGTGGTAGAGAATAAGTTCTGAGACAACAGGAGTTCCAAGCTCTTCTCTGAACTCAGGCGTTGGTTGGTGACAAATACCGAACCGATAGTACCGATAACAATCACTCCTATCGCCGATGCAACCAGCATTTCAACCAAGGTACTACCTTGAAACCGTCTAATCACAAATTTCATAGCCATAGTGGCCTATACTATTGCGCCCTTCACTATTCGGGTCACTACTACAAATTCGGATTCGCCCTGTCGTTTTCGATACGATAATCGAAAGTACATCCGTTGGCGCGTTCGTTGAAGCAAGCGAAACATTTCCATCCCGAAAACGCCCCCTCATATTATCGATCGCAACTGAAGTGCTGTTTGAAAAATTAAAGTCTGCTTTGATATCTCTGTATGTTGAGCCGTCAAGTTTCATTAACACATTACTTGGAACGTAAGATGCTGTGCTACTCAACACCAGGTCCCAATTTCCATCTGAGCTCTCGGTTGTACCTAACCCACCGGATACTAAAAATAGAATATAAAGCTCTTTATTACGAGTGACAGCCTCTGAACGAGCGGTAATAAAAAAGCCATGTACCTCGGGAGCTAAGCGTTGCAGCTTTGAGGAGGCCAATAGCGAACTAAAACTCGGGGCAGCCGCTGCCAGCAGTACCGAAAGCACCACAACCGTTATCAGCAGCTCTAATAGAGTAAACCCGCGAGTCATTTCCCAAATTCCTATGTAACGTATTGCGTAACCGTATTTAATCTTGCACCGATGCTATCACCAGAGAAAAATAGCCTGACAAGTGAAAAGGAAGTCCTCGTGATGATTCGAAAAAATATATGCAACAGCAACAACATACGCACAAAAGGAATGACATTGATCGAGTTATTGATTGTGGTTGCCATCATCGGGATATTGGGTGCGATTGCCTACCCAAGCTACACCAATCACGTACTGACTGGACACCGAACCAGTGCACTCGCCGATATCGCGCGCATTCAACTAGAGTTAGAAGCCACCTACGACAGCGGTTATGACTGGAGTGGGATTGTTTCTGGAAGTGATTGCTTGATCTGCGATACCGATGCAAGTCGCTTTGTTTTCAGTGTTGCC
>NZ_JAHGAH010001057.1:0-714 GCF_030248475.1 Vibrio sp. D173a | reverse complement strand
TGTTGTTTAGAAGGGGAGGTAAGGCGCTTCGGGTTGCAGTAAATGCGGGATGTGCAGAGTCATGATGACGAGAAGATTCTCGCTATCATTATGAAATTTATAAATATATTGTAAAGGCGCGCTTATTCGCTACACTTGTAACAGGTGCCGTGTGGGGAAGTAAGCTCAAGGCGTAACAACACCTTGAGCTCAGAAGATTAATCTTCCAACACTAACTCGCTGTCGTACTCTTCTCTTGGCATTTCGCCACGTTTACAGCCGTTAAGAGTGTGGAAGCGACGACGCCCGCGAGCAAGCTGGATGTATTTCAACCAAACACGCTCTAACTTAGACTTCGCCTTGTGAGGGTGAGATAACACTTTCACAAAGTGTTTTTCTTCAGCGTTGGTCGGTGCATGTTCGCCCGATTCAAGTGCTAGCATGGTATCACCAAACAAGGTTAGGATTTCTTCTTCTACAAGAGTAAAATCACCTGACTTAGCAAACCCTATTGGGAATTTATTGGTGTCATAAAAACGTTTTTTTCCGTGTCGGAATTCGGTCTCAGACATAACAGCCTCAGTAATGTGGTTGGATTGAAATTAGTGTTTTTGTTGCTCACGCGAAAATATTGTTAAAAGGCAAAAATGGAAAACAAAACGTTTTTGCCCTTACGATAAACAATCCTAGATCTGCTAGTTAGCAGATTTATTACAGAGATGTATTTGATGGATG
>NZ_JAHGAH010001056.1:0-637 GCF_030248475.1 Vibrio sp. D173a | reverse complement strand
GAGAGCTCAACAACCAGTTCAATGATACTTGGGTCGTTGGACTTGGCAGGTTAAGTGCGCCTTCAACGTGCTGCGAAAAAATCCCCAGTTGCTGTATCGCTTGGTTTGCACCGCAATTGACCAATTCAACGGGCCTATCTGAGGTCAGTAAAATCAATGATTCACGAGTTAATCCCGCTTCAGCCACAGCCGGTAAAAGATTGGCAACCGCGGTACCAGACGTCACGATAACCGCCACTTTTCCTTGCGTCGCTTTGGCTAAGCCGAGTGCAAAAAAGCCAAGGCCACGCTCATCAAAATGCGTGTGGATAGTCAATTTGGTGTTGGCTTGTGCTTCTAAAGTTAGCGGCGTAGAACGCGAGCCTGGCGCAATACAGACATGCTCTACCCCACTGCGCGCTAGCTCTTCTAGCAGCGTCGATGACCAAATTCGATTGAGAACTGCTTGGTCATGATTTGCTCTGAGATCAAACTCAACAGCGTCGACATCTTCTTGTTCAGTTCTAGCCATTCGTGCTCGGCAACAGATCCGGGTACGATCCCCGCACCAGCAAACAGCTGTACCTGATCGTTGACGATCAAAGCGCTGCGAATAGCGACACAGAATTCAGCACGTTGATGACTGATATAACCCACA
>NZ_JAHGAH010001055.1:0-557 GCF_030248475.1 Vibrio sp. D173a | reverse complement strand
TTATCTGCCGACTTACCGATATCACAAAACTGGAACTATGCATGTGATGCATAGATTCAATGTTGACGTTTCATTATTTTTTCTTCAATTATTCAACTACAGTTATCTCAGTTTCCTAATATTCCTCCAGTGGAGAGCACCATGTTTAAAGCACTTGTACTAAACCAAGAAGACAAAAAAACGATTGCTAGCGTTTCTCAAATTGACGAGTCACAACTTCCAGAAGGCAACGTTAAGATTGATGTGAACTACTCATCTTTAAACTACAAAGATGGTCTAGCGATCACTGGTAAAGGGCGCATTGTTCGTAACTTCCCTATGGTACCGGGTATCGACCTTTCAGGTGTGGTTTCTCAATCAGACGACCCTCGTTACAAAGCGGGCGACGAAGTGGTACTGACTGGTTGGGGTGTTGGTGAAGGTCACTGGGGTGGCATGGCTGAAAAGGCGAGCCTAAACGGTGACTGGTTGGTACCAATGCCAAAAAGCCTAGACGCTAAAAAAGTAATGGCGCTTGGTACTGCAGGCTTCACAGCAATGTTATGTGTTCAAGCTAT
>NZ_JAHGAH010001054.1:0-845 GCF_030248475.1 Vibrio sp. D173a | reverse complement strand
TAAGCCGATGCTCTCTTAAAAACGATATTTTTGTAGCAAGCCCCTCTTTTGAGGGGCTTTTTTGTTGCCGCAGCGCCTATTTTGTTCCACTCTATTTTGAGCAACGAAGAAATGGAAGGTGTGCAAGGAATGAAAAGAGTCATCATGGTGGTTGGGATTGTGTTATCTGTCCTAGTCGCAGCCGTCGCAACGCTGCTGCTTGGTTTACAGACCCAGTACCGCACTGACATCGCGAATTTCTTGCTCAAGCACACCACTGCCAACTCAATCACAGTGGAAGATGTCAATTATCAAGCCCCTTATGAGCTGACCTTACAAGGCATCACGCTCAACGCGGAAAGCGAATCACCGAGCTACATCGACAAACTCCAACTATGGCTCAACCCAAATAGCTTTCTCACCGCTCGCCTCGAACTCGACTCGCTATTAATCAGTGGCGTTCAATGGCAAGGCCCTGAATTAGAAATCCTGAAACAGCGCCTCTCTCAACCAGACATTACCCTTCATCAGCTGGCGATCAACAACCTAGACTTCTCAACGCCTGAGTACAGCGCTCGTGACGTTGATATCCAGATTGCGCAGCCAGATTGGTCGAGCACGCAGCAACTGCTGCCCAACGGAAAGATTCAGCTCAAAGCTGGGCAGATCTTTTGGCAGAACGAGGCTTTGGATAATTTTTTGATCGACCTAGATCTAAAAGCCCATGACAGCACACTCTACGGGGCATCGTTTGAGTGGCGTGGTGCTAAGATCTCAGGTCAGGCAGAGCAATATCCGACAGGGTGGTCACTGATCAATGTGACCATCGATGGCTTGCGCCTCAGTCAACAACAAACTCAGCAACT
>NZ_JAHGAH010001053.1:0-646 GCF_030248475.1 Vibrio sp. D173a | reverse complement strand
ACTCGCAGTGTTCAGTTGCCCAGCTAAACCTTGGATGTTGTCTACCGTGTTGTGGATCAAGCGTTGAGTGTGTTGGCTCTGTTTATCTGCTTCATCGGTGTTACGCGCGGTATCACCTGCTGAGTCAGCCACATTGTTGGCAGAAGAGGCCATCTCAGTCATTGCTGTTGCGATCATTTCCGTTGATTGTTGCTGAGTTTCAGTCAGCTGAGCTATCGAGCCTGCACGGTCTTCTACGCGCTGCAGCATGGAGGCGTTTAAGTTGGAAACCAACTCAGCCAACGACTGACTCATCTGCTGCACTGCGTGATAGATGCTGCCGTCTTCAGGCTTGGTATCGAAGGATGTCTGGATCTTACCTTGCGCTACAGCTTGTACAGCGGCTCTCACATCCTTAGGTTCACCACCTAACAGCGCCAGCATGCGTTTGATTGAGAAGATTAGGCTCGACAGGATAGCGCCTGCGATAACTAAGCAGAGAAACAGTTGCCACTGAGCAGTTGACCAGAAACGCGAGTTAACCTCGTTAAAGCCAATACCTGTACCGACAACCCATCCCCAATGCGGAGTTTTCTCTGCGATAGAGAGTTTTTCTTCGATAGTTCCATCTGGCAGTTTTTGAGTCCAAGTGTATTCAACGATCTGC
>NZ_JAHGAH010001052.1:0-794 GCF_030248475.1 Vibrio sp. D173a | reverse complement strand
TCTCGAGAAATTCGCTGCATATTCTATGATTTATTACGGAATCATCCTTAACTGAGCTCACAGATTTTATAGGACGATAGTAAGTAATACGTGCAAGGCTTATCGATAATCAGCACAATAACAAATCATTAATGCAGCGATTAATGTGGTTATGCAGTCATTTTCCCTCTTTATACATGACATAGAGCAACTCGCCGTTGAGCTAGAGAGCATCGGTTTTACGACCAGTGACACGCTTTTGGTTCAAGTATTCTCTTCTTTTGATCAAGAGAGGGTCGAGTCTGCCTGTCAGATTATCCACGCTCGTTTTCCCGCTGCGACCTCAATCGGCTGCAGTGCCGAACATTTTATCGATAAAGGTGAGTTGAAACACCAAGGTCTGTTAGCAGTATTTACCTGTTTTTTTTCTGTTTCCATGAGTGCTGCCGCGGTGGCGTACAGTGATGACTTGGCTCGTGATAGCGATATCATGATGCGTCAGTTGGAGTGTAATAGTCAGACCAAAACAGCGATCTGCTTTGCGGACCGTCTTACGCTTGATAAGCACGACCTCTTTTATGCCTTTGAGCGTTCGCCTTTAGATATACCGGTCTGTGGTGGTGCATCCACGATCACGCCATCAGGACGATGGGTGATGTGCAATGGACGTTGCTATCAAGAAACTTATGTCATGGTTGCGCTTCACAGTGATGATCTGGCGGTGAATAGAGGCTATTTCACTGAGTGGAACCCGATTGGAAAAACCTTCCGTGTGACGGCAGCCCAAGGTACTCATCTTATCGAGCTTGATGGTG
>NZ_JAHGAH010001051.1:0-991 GCF_030248475.1 Vibrio sp. D173a | reverse complement strand
GGCTCAGATTCGCTTTAGAGCTATAGATGCACAAGCGCCTTTTTTGACGAACAATCAGGCGGTGCTCAATATGTTTGATAATGAATTAAAACAGAGACTTGAAGCTCAACTGGCAGAGAGTATCACGCTCGACCGCGTCTCAACCGTCTTGATTGGCTCGTTACCTCAAGGGGAAAGCAGCATCGAATATGTGGCTAATCAACTTGCGATGAGCAAACGCACGCTACAAAGAAAGCTTTCTGACGAGAACTACAGCTATCAATGGGTGTTGAAAAAAGTGCGCCAAGAGCTTGCCGACTACTACTTACAACAGACTCAGCTTCCGATTATTGAGGTTTCATTCCTGCTTGGTTTTCAAGAGATGAATTCATTTATTCGCGCTTACAGCAGTTGGACAGGAACAACCCCAAGCCAAGTTCGAGGCTAACGCACCTTCCTTTATGAATTGCTCATAAAAAATGGGATAGCCATCTATCCCATCTTAAGAACACCATCAGTAGACTTGACACCAATCTGACTTCATGTCGATCAAGACCCATTCATCACGCTGATTCGCCTCATCAAGTGCTTTATCTAATTTACCAACATGAGACTCGCGATCGTACTGCCACTCTCGCTCAGCATCGGTGTGATGAACAATCATAGCCATTGAATTTGGTTGGCTGGTTGCCCATTGCATCATCGCTTGGTCACCGTCTGAATTACCCACAGCTAAGATTGGCTTTTTACCAATAATATGCTGAATATTCGATACTTTTCCGGCTTTATCATCAATCGTTAGGATAGACGAATCCTTGGTCACGGTTGGCTTGCCATCGTTGTAGCTGTAATTGTATTTCAGTGCACTACCGATGATCTGCTCTGTGGGAATATTGTAAGCCTCTGGCGCCCACACTCGCATGAAGTCAACTCCGCCACCAGACACAATGTAGGTTTTAAAATTGTTATCTTGCAGATAAGTGAGCATCTCTTTCATTGGCTGATAGGTAAG
>NZ_JAHGAH010001050.1:0-884 GCF_030248475.1 Vibrio sp. D173a | reverse complement strand
GTTAGCGCCAGCATCAGCTCTTGGTCTTTTAAGTTCTTATAATCCGGATGAGTACTGGTTACTGTAATATCTTCTGCGTGCATCGACGTGGTTTCAGCGCCGGTATCGATTTTGCCAATAAAAGGAATATCGCTGAACCCTTCCACTTTCGAGAGATAGACATTCTCAGTACGGCCAAGCACCGATTTGCCGTCCAGCTCATAAGTTGGATTTTGAGTAGTAGGGGAAGTGTCAGTCGTTGCCATGGAATAGTGCGAAAAAACAAGTGTACTTATTAGAGTTAAAGCCAAAGGTATCTTTTTCATTAGTTGTTCCGTTGTCATCAGTTCACTAATAATACTGACGTTTTTGTTTAAAGTTCCTGCGTCAGCAGTGGTTCTCACATAACGTTTACGTGGTGACTTTTTCAATGACAAATCGATGACTTAACAGGGTTTAACCTCATCAATTGTTGACTTACTACTCACCCATTTTCATTGAAGGATCTACCTAGCATTCGGGCTGACAAGTAACGGTCCTTAAATGAGAAACGCCAGCCGATTTAAACGAATCAACTAAAAGTATAGATGCAAATTCACCATTCATTTTAAGTATTTATGTCACCATTTTATAAACCTAGCATTACAACTCATTAATTTCTTTGGTAGTATCCGCGCCGAAATGAGTGAACTGAATGTTGTGATGCATATATCAAGAAATAAGCAGATAAAACAAAAAGTAATGGCGATTTACGTCATTGCTGCTTTGCTGTTTCAGATATATTTATTAGCAACGATGGCGCTCAACCCATCACAAGTGAATAACAAGAACTGGCTGTCAGAAGCACAGGGAGAGCAGATCTTGCTGTGTACCGCAGAGGGTTTTAAATGGGTCGATATAAGAGA
>NZ_JAHGAH010000105.1:0-1791 GCF_030248475.1 Vibrio sp. D173a | reverse complement strand
GGGGGTCATTATGTCTATGCATTAGAGGACTTCAATGGATTTAGAGTACCAAAAAGCTTGCAAGAAATACTCTGTAAGATATATGAGTAATTCGAAGTGGTTTAAATTGTTTTCAGCTTGGGCTGATGCTGGAATTGAGGTGGAAGTATCATATTGGAGGTTTATCGACTCTGAGCATGAAGAAGTTCACTGCTTACCCAGAAGCCATGACTTACTGCCACATAGGTTTGCAGACGGTAGGTTTCAACCTTTCGAATACAAGTGGATATTGTCAGTAGCTATCCCACAGAATTATAGACCGAAATCGAATGTGGCATTTGAACGTAGCCAAGATGTAGATCTGCTTAAATCAATAGCTAAAGAATTGGGTCACTTTCCTATCTTTGATCTCGAGAATGGTATCGAAGTTAGAGGCTACGAAGAATAATGCATAACAAGTGTTTAAGGTTTCAAGATACTTTATCTAATCTCAGATAAGCACGTTAGAGTCATTAATCTAACGCGTTTATGTCCGTGCGACCTGAAGTCGTATGAAGCGTTGTTCACCACGATAAGAGTGAACCATCTGTATCACCAGATGACCCTAAGTTCCTGAATAAAGCAGCGGAACTGACAATGTAACGAAACTCAGGCATTAGGCTGAGTGGGAACGGAATCGTGAGAGGATGTTCCTCCTGAGAACCACAACTCGGGTGAGTGCTAGGGAGTCAATATGATGAATGTAATGTGAACCCATGTAAGGCGCGTTATATGACGAAGCAGCGGAAGTGGTTAATACGCTGTAGCCAAAATGGCAACGAGAGTCGGAAAGAGATTGGACATTACTCTTTCGTGATCAGCGTACTCTCCGCACTATAGTGGGCATCTAAGTTGACATTTACGCAACATACGGAACAGGGTAAGCCTGTATACCTCCCTATGGGAAAGCAGCCTGTGAGGGTTGCCGATAGGTATGCAGGTAAAGGAGGTTAGAGAAAGCGAATGCCCCTTTGTAATGAAGGGGATACAGGTTTATATCTGGCGCGAAAGCGAGCTGACTTCTAACTGGTCTCCCGTTGAGAGATAGCTTGAAGAACTTTATTAAAGAAGAAAAGCAAATGATGATTTCAAATGAAATTAGTGCGTCTTCTGACAACGAACCGTGGTTTCTTATTTACTAAGTGGTCATTGGTGCAGTTTTAAAGCTTTAAGTGTGTATCGCAAAGGTAATTTAGTTACTGGGTGCTTAACGGTGCCTTTGTGGAGGCTTGAGCCGTATGCAGTGAAAGTTGCACGTACGGTTCTGAGGAGGGAGGCACCTGGCAACAGGTGCCGCCTATCCGACATAATTTGGTCGGTAATTCACCTTCATGGAAATATTTTAACAGGGGTCGCACATAATCGAGGCATATTATGGATGCGATGTTAAATGAGCTGTTGCTAATATAGAAGGCTTGCTATGGTGTAAGCCTTTCTGATGCCAGATGTTGACACCTTAAATGTTTGTTATATCGGTACTTTTTTAAATATTCCAATGCCCACAAACGGAGCAAACGGGCTTCCCTTTCGTTATACCACTTTTACATTTGTAGCATTCTCTTTCCTGTACCTGTTTTTTTTGTTCCGAAACACGATAAAAATACATAATATAAGGAAAAACATTCCCCCGATGAAACATAACAAAATAACTGCTAAAGGCAAAATGCCTGATATTGCCAAAAACTCAATAATGCCTTGATGTTTAGACATTTAACACCTCGATTAATTCTAATTTGAAAAGAGACATAACGCTCTGTTCTTACGAATCCCCTC
>NZ_JAHGAH010001049.1:0-897 GCF_030248475.1 Vibrio sp. D173a | reverse complement strand
GGCTTGGGATTACTACTTACTCAACAATTACGTTGAGATGCTCTCAGTTCTTGATGGCGCTGAAGAAGCCCTAAAAGAACACCCAGACAACACGTGGCATGCTGAGGTATGGGACTTCAGAGGACTCGCGTTACTCGGACTAGAACGACTTGACGATGCAGAGCAAGCGACCGCCAAGGCGCACAAACTTGCCGTTGAACACAATTTGGTTTGGATGAAGGCACACTCATTCATCAGCCGCGCTCGTTTAGAGCTACTCAGAAAAAGACCTCAAGAAGCCTCAGAGCTACTGAATCACGCTGAACAGTCCGCCAATGAATTTGATAATGGCGAGTTACTTAGCCAGATCTGTTACCAGCAATCATTGGTCGCCGAAGAGAATCAAGATTATCAAGCCGCTCTGATTGCATTTAAGAAATACCGTCAATATTCGACCAACATGCTTCGTGAGCAGGCGGCTCGTGTCGGGTTAGCTAAAGCACGCAGTTCAAAACGCCAACTGGAACAACGTGCTCGTAAATTGATCAACCGAATTCGTGGCCAATATGAGTATGATCCAGAGAAACAGTTTTCTCACGTGGTATCAGAGACCTTTTGGTGGGAGCAGTTGGTACTGTTCAAGACCGAGCTTAAGCGCTCAAACCACAGCATCATCATGTTCCAGCATGACGATCCAAACTACTTAGAGGTGTGTACAGAGCTCGCGCGTACCTTCTGTAATCAAGAAGACTTTATCTCGCGATTGAGCAGCGAACGCGTGGCACTGATGCTGGCTGAAAAAGGCGACGCCGCACAAGCCATCTATGACAAGATCACAACCATGCTCGACATCTACCCGTGGCATCGAAAAGGACTGAAAGGCGCACCGCCAATTGTGACACTCAATGACATTTTGAC
>NZ_JAHGAH010001048.1:0-534 GCF_030248475.1 Vibrio sp. D173a | reverse complement strand
CCCGGTGGGATCCCGCTTGATATGTGGGTATTCTCCGATGATATGGGCAGTTACGGAGCAACCGGCGCGTTAGTCAAGATGGACGATATGGCGGCTGGTGGAAATAGCACCATTGTCTATTTTTCCTGTGAAGATTGCGCTATCGAAGAAAAGCGTGCGTTGATGAATGGTGGCACACTTCATTTGAGCAAAATGGCGATTGGAGAGTTTGGCTTTATCAGCTTAGTCATGGATACTGAGGGAAATGTGATTGGCTTACATTCGATGAATTAAACGAATAAGCCAACTATGGATAAACGGTTATGCACGGAGGCATAATGACAAAAACGTATCTATTTGATTGGGGAAACACCTTAATGGTCGATTTCCCCGATCAATCAGGAAAAATGTGCGATTGGCCAGTGGTAGAACCTATTGCAGGCGCACATGAAACCCTCGAATACCTTTCAAAATACCACAAAGTTTATGTCGCGACGAATGCGGCAGACTCAACAGAGCTAGAGATTAAACACGCTTTTAGTCGAGTCGGGCTGG
>NZ_JAHGAH010001047.1:0-795 GCF_030248475.1 Vibrio sp. D173a | reverse complement strand
AACAATCACATCTAATGTGGTTTACGGCAAAAAAACGGGTAATACACCAGATGGCCGTCGCGCAGGTATGCCTTTTGGCCCGGGTGCAAACCCAATGCACGGTCGTGATGAAAACTACGCTACTGCCTACCATGTCTTGGTGTTCACGGCGCAGTAAACCGCCTGCTAAATAGACCTCGATTTGCTCGTTAGCTTCTAAAATTCGCGCAACTTGCAGGTTATTAGTGATAACGCGTAGAGCGGGTTTTGCAAGCAGATATTGAGCGATTCGAGTTACGGTCGTACCAATTCCCATCATCACTGTAGAGCCTTCTGGTATCGCATTAGCGACCGCCATTGCGATGCCGTCTTTGACTTCGGATTCAACGCCAGTGCGGAAGCGATAGCTGGTGTTGGTCAGTGCGGTCGGTAGGCTGACGCCACCATGTACACGCCTTGCTAACCCTTGTTCGCACAGTTGGTTTACATCGCGTCGAATAGTTTGTGTGGTAACGGCAAACTGGTCAGCGAGATGATCAATTTGAACATCTTGGTTAGATTTAAGAGTGGCAAGTATCTGCTTTTGGCGCTGGTTTAATTCCATAGTGTTTCACTAAAATTGGTTCGGCATGTCGGTAATGATGTTGTCGACACCCATCTCATAGAATCCTAACGCTTTCGATGGGTCGTTGAGCGTCCATATCTTTAGGATTATACCCGATTCTTTTATCTCATTGGCGATAGAAATATCGAGTAGCTGGTGGTCGATATGAATACTATAAAGTTCTAAACATAAAAGCTTATCTAAGCTGTGTT
>NZ_JAHGAH010001046.1:0-638 GCF_030248475.1 Vibrio sp. D173a | reverse complement strand
CTCGAATCTCGAATCTCGAATCTCGAATCTCGAATCTCGAATCTCGAATTAGTACTGATCTTCCGACCATCCGTCACTGTCTGACATATCCGGAGCACCCGCGATACTGTTCTCTTCGTCGGCCCCCTCACCGAAATCAATCATCTGACACTGTTTGCTACAGAAAGGGCGATGTGGACTCTGCTCACCCCACTCAACATCAGTCTGACATTGTGGGCATTTAACGATGGTGATTTTCTTAGACATAATGGTTCTTAGTTGGGTGTGGTTCTAGAATTGTAGGCCTGAGCATGGCTCAAGCCAACTTTAATACGGTGTTTAGCTGCAGACAGCTAGTTCAAATTCGATATCTTGAGTGCACGCCTGACCACTTTCAAAACACATAAACTTCACGGCAAAGCTGTTTTTGTGTCCTGAAATCATTGGGTAAGCGCCATACTGCATTGGAATTGAGAGTCGTAAGATATTGGCCTCTTCAGCATCGCTCTGGAAGAAGCCTGCACGAGCGATTTGTGGTTGGAAGTGTCCTGTTTCACGAGTTAGCTTTAACCACAGGGTTAGCGCATCATACAGAGGCTGTAGGCTATCCATCCAAGCTTTGGCATCGCTCATTTTCTTATCAAGAGGGAGGTGCAGCC
>NZ_JAHGAH010001045.1:0-749 GCF_030248475.1 Vibrio sp. D173a | reverse complement strand
TGCTTACCAGCCTAGAAGAGCAGGCGATATCTTGGCTCACAAGTTACTATCAAAAAAATGCTGATATTCAGGTTATCAAGAACGCACACCAATTAGAGACAGACTCGATTTTGGCGCAATGCCGAAACGGCCTTAACGAGCGTAAAAAGGTGATACTCACCGCCCAGTTCCGTAGCCAACTTCCTATCATCAATATCGCTTCACTGTGTAATGAGCAGCGCAAATCACTCATCAATATTGAGCTATCAGGTTGGGATGAAGAGCAGCGACTTCCTCAGTCGTTTAGTAGTTTTTAGCTGATCGTCTGTGTTATTAGGCAGAGTGTTTCTGTAGCCAACTGATCCAGACATCCACTTAATCCCCACTCTGAATAAATACTATTATATTTTAATTTAAAATTGATAACTTGCTTTGAATCCAAGCCAAATTTGGTTGAGAAATTCAGAGTATAGACCTGATTAATCGTTATAACTATTATCCTAAATGAAGACACGTTGTGCTTTTTGAGTGTGACTTATCTCACTACCTTAGTGTTTAGCCTGAAATTTAAGTAATACAATAGCACTAGATCACGGTAACCAAGTAGTTCTGTGAATACAATGCGAATCATAGAAATTCACAATGACGTGGCTCTTTCTGCTTTTAGCTCTATAACAGAGAGTGTCGATTACTAGGGTAATGAATAACATGAAAAACACACTCAAAACTTGTTTCTTGGCCGCAGCGGTATCGGTAGCATTCGGCGCAAA
>NZ_JAHGAH010001044.1:0-1130 GCF_030248475.1 Vibrio sp. D173a | reverse complement strand
AGCGCTTTGTCATTTCGGTCATCAAGCATTGCTTACGACAAACACATATTGAGGATCTCTTATTGCGGTCTCGCCGCTGCCAACCATTATTGGTTGGGTCACTACAACCTTTAGCGAGTGCTTATGCCCAGGGGTATCAGCATGCAAACATCGTTGAGCACAATCTGATGTTTCATTGGTCATTGGACTCAAGTGGGCGTCACCTGTTTGCTGATGGCATTTCAACATGGGCGTGGCTGGACGACGTTACGCCGACACTGGATGTGATGGTCGCGCGTCAAGATGGTGGCGTCATCACTACTCAATGGATCAACTATCAAGCATTGGATAACGGTGATGCATCGGTTGAAGTGGAACTTGCTGCACGCTTTTTGGGCGGAAACAAGGAATCTGCTTACGCTAATTTGCCGGATAGTCATATGATTCTATTAAATATTAAAGGACGATTTTAATGAGTGAATCTGGATGTAAACAGTACTCTTGGTTTAAGAGTTGGTTGGTGACTACCCTGTTTTGTGTCGTGATTAGCGTGACAACCCAAAGTATTTGGGGAGGGCCACTATTCACCAACGCTATGATCAGTTTTGGCTTTGGCTATAGCGCGGTATTTTCTTCTTTTGTCCTCATTAAGTTGTTTTCCGAGACGTCCCCGCTTTTAGAGATCGCCATCTCAATGGTTTTTGCTCTGACAGTCGGAACACTCAACGCGCACTACTGGCTAAATGGCTTTTTTGGTGAGGGGATATCCGAGCTTAAGTCGGTGATCTTTCTCGGTGTCATTTTCTGTTCGGTCAGTTACTACTATTTCTACACCAGAGAGCAAAAGCTGCGTGCAGACAATGAATTAGAAGTGGCTAAACGTCGCCAAGCAGATCAAGAGAAAGTGGTGGTGCTCAGTCAGTTAAAGCAGTTGCAGAGCCAAATTGAACCGCATTTCTTGTTCAACACGTTGGCAACGGTCAGTGCTTTGATTGAAACTGACAGTGATAAGGCAAAGCTGATGTTGGATCAGCTTACTGAGCTTTTGCGAGTAACACTGCGTAATAGTCGAAGTGAGCAATCAACCAAATGGTTTCAGAACCAGTTTGAACACGGTTAGTCCATTCCCATGAATATAAATATTTACAGCT
>NZ_JAHGAH010001043.1:0-815 GCF_030248475.1 Vibrio sp. D173a | reverse complement strand
TAGGTTGGTTAATGTCACCATATTGACTTGCATCATCGCTTGCTCATCAGTGAGAGCACGCTGTGCAAATGTTCCATGACCGCCAAACCCAGCATTGTTAATGAGAGTATCGATTTGAAGTCCTTTCGCTTCAGTAAGTTCAAACACTTGTTGCGCTGATTCCGGTAAAGAAAGGTCAGTAGCAATCACGTCAACCTGAATAGCGTGTGCTGCTTCTAGTTCATTTTTCAGTGCGTCTAGCTTGTCTTTTGAGCGCGCTACAATCACTAGGTTTTGCCCTTTTTCTGCGTGTATTTTCGCAAGCTCTAGACCGATGCCGTTTGATGCGCCTGTAATAAGTACTGTCTGTGTCATGATGCTACCCTATGTCGTTATCTCGTGGTGTGTCTATATATTAGGCTCCCCGTTGATTTAGGTGACATCCGATCACGACAACTATCTATCTGATCGTGCCAATCATTCCCTAAAAGATGAAGGATAAGTAAAAAACTATACATTTCATAAGGTTGCTAATGTCACTTTTACGAGTTGGACGCCTGTAGCTTTTTGTTTAATGAGCTTCAAAATTAAGTTGAATAAGCACTCTATATCACATCTTTTATAAATTTGTAGCTATGGCTGTACACATTTATTTGTCTCATGAATAGAATTGCGGGCTAGTGTTATTTTGGCTATGTAATTGAATGAGAATAAAAATGAAACTTAAATCTATGTTATTGGCTTCTCTGGCTGTAACGGCACTCTCTGGTTGTTTGACAGTTCCAATTGAAGAGTTGCAACCAACAGCTGACCAGAAAACGATTGATACCGCAATC
>NZ_JAHGAH010001042.1:0-738 GCF_030248475.1 Vibrio sp. D173a | reverse complement strand
TTTATCTACATCATTTTTACTGGGTTGGGTGCTATTGTATTTTTCTTTGTCGCGTTAATTTTGGTGCAACGCAAAATCTCGTCACCCGTTGAGCAGTTAAAGGATTGGGCCAAATCTTTAGATAAAGAACAACTGACTCAACCTGTGCCCAACTTTCACTACAGCGAGCTAAACGATCTGGCAGAGTTAGTTCAGTCGAGCCTGAGCTCGGTACAAGAGAGCCTAGAACGAGAGCAACGCTTCCTTGGGTATGCCAGTCATGAGTTAAGGACGCCAATTGCGGTGACACGCTCGAATTCTGAGTTGCTGCGTAAAATGATCATCAAACAACTTCCTGCTGAAAAACAGTTGGAGGTTCTCGACCGTATAGAGCGTGCTGGCTATACAATGACGGATCTAACCGAAACTCTGTTGTGGTTGAATCGCCAAGAGGGGAAATCGTTACCAAGCCACGCTATTGCCGTGGGTGAACGGTTAAAACAGATTACCGATGAGCTAGATTACTTGCTTCAAGGCAAGTGCGTTAATGTGACGATCAATGTCGATGAAAACAGCTCGAACTTCCAGAAGGTTTGTATCGCATCGTGGTGTCTAACTTGATTCGAAATGCCTTCCAGCATACAGACAATGGTCAAAGGCATGCTCCGCGTCTGGACCGGTTTCCGGTCTCACCATGACATAGACCCCGAGTAAACACAGGGCGATACAAATAAACGTAGAGAATTGGATACGCTCTTT
>NZ_JAHGAH010001041.1:0-687 GCF_030248475.1 Vibrio sp. D173a | reverse complement strand
TCGTTGGCGAGAACCACCGGAATCGGGCCTGCGACCATGTAGTGCCCATACAGCTTCTGCTTCGTCACTTCTGGGTTATCAATGGTGGTAACAAAGTTGCGGATCGCTTTGACCTTATAGTCCGAGTGGCGCTTGGTGGTCAACACACTGCCATCTAGGTCAGTGAGATAGATACGCGGACGAGAATCTTTGCGGCTGCGAGGTGGCCCCTCAAGCTGAAAGACAATCTTGCCGAGGTTGTCTTCACCAGCAAAACGCTTCTCTGTCGCTTTAGCGATACGAGTGAGTTTGTCGTAGTGTTCTGTAGGAACTTCGCGTGCCACACGTGGGTCTAGGTGTGGCAGAGACAACACGGATAAAAGCACCAGTAACATGGTGAACCACAAGATCGCAAAGATACGTCCATATAAGCTGGTGATTTTAGGTAAGCGCATTAATCTTCCTCAACCAATAAGTAGCCGCGGCCACGCAGAGTTTTAATGCGAGCCTTGCCGTCGACACGCTCAGGCACCTTTTTTCTCAAGTTAGAGATGTGCATATCAATCGCACGGTCAAAGGCTGCTAATCTTTTTCCGAGAACATCCAAGCTTAGAGACTCTTTAGTGATCACTTGTCCCGGGTTTTGAATCAGGTGGCTCAGCAGGGCGAATTCAGTGGTGGTGAGATCAAGCAGCTTCTCACTGCAAT
>NZ_JAHGAH010001040.1:0-767 GCF_030248475.1 Vibrio sp. D173a | reverse complement strand
TTGAACTTTTTGATCCGCTTGCAACGTCTGTTGTGGCTTAATCACCTTTAGACGAGCTAGCTGCTTGTTGTCTTTTAAGGCTTCTGCCAATGGGTGATTGTCCGCGACATCCAGCTTTTTACCGCGCACTTCATCCACATACGCTATACAGAAATCTTCTTCTGTTGAGTATTGTGCCGTGCCTTGGAAATCATCACCATCCCACTTGTAACCAAGTTCATCACAAGCTTTCTGAGTAGTGTCGATGCCATACTCTCGGCCATCACCTTCGTTGGCCGTTACGATGTAGGTAGCTCCATTGACGCTATAGCTCGCGATGCTGTCTGGCATATAAAGCCCTTCAAGCATGTCATAGCTTTGGAAGTTACCCAGTTTTTTGTCTTTATTCGACGTGTCTAGCTCTGCGTTAGCCCATGACTTTCCGCCCAGACCGAAGATCGCATCAACCGTAGCCGTTTCGACATCAATCGCTGCTATGGCATTGTTCTCTTGTAGGGCCACGTAAAGCCTACCGTTGTCTGAGAAAGTTAGGTACTCAGGCTCTAGATCTTGAGCTACGGTTGCATTTGGTGCGGAGATACGAACTTTGTCGCTGAGTTCGTTATGGCGTGATTGCCCAGCATTAAAGGCCTTGAAGTCGATTTGCTTAACGACAGCATCTTGTGGACCTTGCAATAAATCGATTAAGGTCACGCTGCCTTCTGGGTCAATAGTGTAATCCTCGTTCGGCTCAGCTTCGTTACCGGCTGCTATATAACGTCCGTATT
>NZ_JAHGAH010000104.1:0-50981 GCF_030248475.1 Vibrio sp. D173a | reverse complement strand
AGTGAACGGCATTAGAGCATCTTGCTCCCCTTTTTTAATTTTAACCTTTAGGTCTGGTTACTTATGGATATCTTGCAGTAACTGATCTTTCTCTTGCCACACATCACCCAGCCATTGCTGGAATTGGCGCTTGTATGGCTTGTCATTGAAGTAATCACCCAACACGCGCTCATCGACTGGTAAAACATTTACGCGCACGACAATCTTCGTCATACGTCCCATCATCATGTCTTTAAATGGCTTATTGGTGTTTTCTGGGTACGCTAAGGTCACATCAATGATGTTTTCAAACTGATCGCCCATGGCCGCTAATGTGTAAGCAATGCCACCTGATTTTGGCTGCAGCAAATGTTGATAACCCGCACGACTCTTGCGTTGCTTTTCCTCGGTGAAACGAGTGCCTTCAACGTAATTTACTACCGTAGTTGGCGTGTGTTTGAACTTTGCACAAGAACGGCGCGTAGTTTGCAAATCCTGACCGCGCTTGTGTGGGTTGCGAATCAAATACTCTCGAGAATAGCGACGCATAAATGGCATATCCAGCGCCCAGCAAGCCATACCAATAAAAGGCACATACAATAATTGCTGTTTTAAGAAAAATTTTGGCATTGGAATGCGATCTTTAAATACACAACACAGTACAACAATATCAGTCCAACTAAGATGGTTACTGATCAGCAGATACCAGCCATCCTTCTTGAGATTTTCGCCACCTTGAATATCCCACTCAACGCGGTTGAACAAGGCAAGAATACCAGCGTTGACCGTGGCCCAAACCCACATCATTTTGTTGGCAGCCTCGGTGCCTTTCGCTTTGAGCTTAGCTGTTGGAAGCAACAACTTAAAAATTGCGATGATACAAATTGCGATGGAACAAACCGCAGAGTTTATAATCACAAAGGAAGCGTTAAAAATGAGTAACAAATAGGTCAGCATGGGAATCAATCAGTAACTATATCGCGTGAATAATAAAACAGCGTGTAATTATACGAATCCGTTGTCACATTGGAATATTTGTAAGAATGGTCAGATTTGTTTCACTGTAAAACTAGACCAACGCTCAACTCGAATTACCACTTTCATTCGACAAACAAGGAGAAAGCGAATGAATCCAAGGCTAACCTTACTGCCTTTGGCTTTTATCGTCAGTTCAGCACAAGCTCAACTTGAAGAAACCGCAGGTTTTAGCGGTGAAATTTCGTTAAACGCAGGCTTCGTCTCATCAGAGTCCAACTTCAACACAGATGGCGACAGTACCATTCCATCACTAAATCAACGTGCCGAAAGTGATGAATCTTTTATCGTTGCGCCCCTTGGCAGCGCAGCATATACCTTTGGCAACAAGCTCAATCACCAAGTGTATGCCGGTACCACGCGCTCCGATATCGCGATCGGTACCCTCGCCTTCCAGATCGGTTATAAGTACCAACTCGCTTCGGGCACTGTACTCGATTTTTCCTATCTACCGACCATCCTGAAAGGAGAAACATGGCAAGACCCATACCTAACTGGGCAATCGAGAAAAACCACCGATGAAGGCGGCAATGCGTTTCGTCTCCAAATCAACCGCTTCTTAGACAACAACTTTAATCTTGATTTGGCTTACGCAGACAAAGACGTAGAGAAAGATACCGTGACAGATCCATCACTACTGCGTGATGCAAAGATCTACCACATCAAAGGTGACTACCGTATTCCACTGAGTCGCACGTCAATGCTGCAGCCAGCATTTACCTACATCCACCATGATGCGGATGGCGATGCTGAATCCTATAACTCGTATGGGCTCGACCTTAGCTGGTTCAAGTTTATCCAGCGACACCGCATCGTACTCACAGCAGGCTATGCCGCTAAAGACTTTGACGCAGCCAGCACGACATTTGGCAAAACTCGCAATGATGGCACTCTGAGTTTTTTCACCGCATACGAGTACAAGAATGTCTTTGACTGGCAAAACTGGTCATTCATTTCACTCGCTGGTTACAGCAGTACCAGTTCAAACATCACCTTCTACGATGAAAAAGAATTTCTGCTATCAACCGGTTTAAACTACAGTTTCTAAGCACTTAAGCACGGGGGAGACTCTCCCCCTTGATTATAAAATGCCCTGATCGTCACAATAAAAACAATTCATAGCTCAAACAATAGCCAAACTTATTTTCATATGGATAATGTGCGACCCGTTTACTATTTAAGAGAGTGATTTGTGCACATTGATCCTAACTACGCTTCAGAGCAAAGCTTAATGAGTGTTCTTTCTCAGAACTTCCCTGGGTTTATCGCTGTGCGCAAGGAAAATGGCAAGCATGTCGCTCTCAACCAACGCTATCGCGCTTTCTTCGAAGAAGACATTCTCGGCGTCAGCATAGATACTATGATCGCAAACTGCCAAAATGATGATTTGTGTGACTTGCTGATGCAATGTAAGCGCAACGATCAGGCATTGCTCGACGGTAACGCACCTATGCGTGTCGATATCGAAACCTTTCAGAATCACCATTTTGAGTCCATACGCTATCTTACTGATGTGAATGGTGTGCGCCACATTGTACTAATGGCATGGGATATTACGGCCCGCATTGAGGAGCAAAACCGCCTCAAACAAAGCCTTCATTTTGATCACCTCACTGGTGCCATGAACAAAAAAGCCTTGATGTCTGCGATACAAAAAGGCTGTGACTGTTGCCTCGTGGCGTACCTTGATCTGGATAAATTCAAACAGGTCAATGATACCTATGGGCACGCGATTGGTGACAAAGTCCTAGTAGACTTCGCCACACTGACCATGCAACAGCTGGGAGAAAGTGGCACGCTCTATCGCGTTGGTGGCGATGAATTTGTGATTGTGTTCGATTGCATGCAGATATCTGATGCTAGAGAAACCTTATTGCAAATCCGCCAAGCGGTGGAAAGCGACATTCACCTCCATGGCATTTCGTTTAGCTTTGGTCTGATGGCCTGCAATGACAATCTAGAGCAATGTCTAGAAGACGCCGATAAAGCACTGTATCAAGACAAGCACGCTCGCAAGCAAGGCTAAACATTCGGGTTTAAACGGCTTGTGCGGTTAACTGTTTAAGTAACCTATCCATTGCTCGATAGCCCAAAGCTTCTGCTAGGTGCGTTCGCTCAATTTGCGGTGAACCCTCCAGATCGGCAATAGTACGCGCAACTTTGATGATGCGGTGATAAGCACGAATCGACAATCCAAGGCGATGCAGCGCATTTTCCAAAAACTCCGCATCACTTTTTTGCAGCGGGCAGAAGGCTTCAATTTCACGACTGCCCAATAATGCATTCACCTTACCACTGCGAGCCAGCATACAGTCACGTGCTTGATTCACCCGCTCTTTGACGATAGCCGTTGGTTCCCCTCTATCGCCGCCTTCAGAGAGAGTTCCTTTCGGCAATGCAGGAATTTCTAATGACATATCAAAGCGATCAAGAAGTGGGCCTGATAATCGGCCAAGGTAACGCAGGATGGCTTGCGGATTCGTTCTAGCTTGGTTGCCTTCGTAATACCCTGTCGGACTCGGGTTAAGCGCCCCTACAATTTGAAACCGAGCAGGAAAACGCGTCTTACCTTGCGCCCGAGAAATAATAATTTCACCAGACTCCAATGGCTCACGTAAAGAGTCGAGCACCTTACGATCAAACTCCGGCATTTCGTCCAAAAACAATAACCCGTTGTGAGCTAGAGATATTTCGCCCGGTCTCGGCACAGATCCACCACCAACTAAAGCCGCCATGGAGCTGGAATGATGCGGGGCACGAAACGGCCGCGTCTTCCAGTTATGTTCATTGATTTCACTTTGAGTCAGTGACGCCACAGAAGCCGTTTCCATCGCCTCTTCATCACTCATCTCAGGTAACAAATCGCATAATCGAGAGGCCAACATGGTTTTGCCAGTGCCTGGAGGGCCAAGGAAAAGCAGGTTGTGATTGCCAGCTGCCGCAATTTCTAAAGCGCGCTTTCCCTGCTGCTGACCAATGATATCCTGCAAGTCACGACCGTGTGCTTTGAGCTCTTTTTTCTTGGGCGTTTGATACAAGTTCAGTTGATGTTGGCCACACAGCTCAGCACAAACTTCCAATAGTGATTGGGCAGATTTGTGCTGCTCTTTGCCGACAAGTGCCGCCTGATCGCCATTAGCATGAGGCACCACTAAATGGCGCTGTTTTTTGTTCGCAGCCAACGCAGCTGGCAGCACGCCTTTTACCGTTCTCAATCCACCAGAAAGAGCTAATTCACCAACAAATTCGTAGTTTTTGAGCTTATCTGTCGCGATTTGCTCTGAAGCCGCTAAAATTCCCAATGCAATCGGCAGATCGAAGCGCCCGCCTTCTTTAGGCAAATCCGCCGGTGCCAAATTGACCGTGATTCGTTTTGCAGGAAACTGAAAGTTAGAATTGACGATCGCACTTCGTACGCGATCTTTGGATTCTTTTACTGTGGTCTCAGGTAACCCCACCAAGGTAAAGCCCGGCATCCCATTACTGATGTGGACTTCCACGCTTACCGATGGCGCTTGCACACCCACACTTGCTCGACTATGAATGATTGCCAGCCCCATAATTCCCTCAAATTATTGTACGTTATCTAACCAAATGTTTTTTATATGGATATGTTATATAGCCTGTACAGATGGGTACTTAATGTGAAAAAAGAATGACTTTTTGCTTGTCATGCAGCAGATTTGTGTGTTACCACTAGTGACGCAAACATTTTCGTAGAACATTACACAAGACTTATTAACGAAAACAGAACGACAGACAGATGAACTTATTCGCTCACATCAACTCACTGCTAGCCCTGATTATCGTGGTCATTATTGGCACCGCGCGGGGTATTGTGGGCGAAAGGTAACCACAAATTACAAAAAACCCCCGCACTGAGAAGTCCGGGGGTTTTTTTACAACTACAAGTTGTCATCTGTCTAACCCTTAGACAGCTTAACGGGAAGAATGGGAGTGCACATGAAGTGCAAAACACATGGCGATAGCTACGAGCCACAACGTAGCAAAGGAGGTTTACGATGACCGGTGCAGAACTAGTCGTAGCCGCTTTAAGACAACAGGGCATCGAAACGGTGTTTGGGTATCCGGGTGGAGCCATAATGCCAATCTACGATGCGTTGTATGACGGAGGTATCGAGCACATCTTATGCCGTCATGAACAAGGGGCTGCAATGGCCGCCATCGGGATGGCCCGCGCAACGCAAGATGTTGCAGTTTGTATGGCCACTTCCGGCCCAGGCGCCACCAACCTTGTTACAGGCCTTGCCGACGCCTTCCTCGATTCCGTTCCTCTAGTGGCCATCACAGGTCAGGTTGCTAGCTCTCATATCGGTACCGACGCGTTCCAAGAAATGGATGTGATCGGAATGTCTCTAGCCTGTACCAAACACAGTTATCTAGTGACTGAGATCGAAGACCTTGCCCCAACGCTAGCCGAAGCGTTCGAAGTAGCAAAAGCAGGTCGACCTGGCCCGGTGATTGTTGATATCGCCAAAGACGTTCAGCTTGCTCAAGCGCCAACCGAACTGCTGCCTCCTTTTGTTCCACCAGCTGCACCTTTAGTCACTGATGCTGATATCAAGCGCGCTCAAGAAGTACTAGCCGCTTCAACTCGACCAGTTTTATACGTCGGCGGTGGCGTGCAAATTGCCAAAGCGACAGACTCAGTACGCGAATTCCTACGTTTAAACCCAATGCCTGCAGTAAGCACACTAAAAGGTTTGGGCACCATTGAACGCCACGACCCGCACTACTTAGGCATGCTGGGCATGCATGGCACCAAAGCCGCAAACCTAGTGGTTCAAGAATGTGACCTTTTGATTGTAGTTGGAGCACGTTTTGATGACCGCGTGACAGGCAAGCTCGACACGTTTGCACCGCATGCGAAAGTAATCCATATCGACATCGATGCGGCTGAAATCCATAAGCTTCGCCACGCCAATGCACCACTACGTGGCGAAATCAGCAAGATTCTTCCTCAATTAGAGCTGACTCAAGACATCACCCCTTGGGTACATCACAGTGAGAGCCTGCGTAGCGGATTCAAATGGCGTTACGACCATCCAGGCGCATTGATCTACGCACCGCTATTGCTTAAACAGCTGTCTGACATGATGCCGGATAGCTCAATTGTGTCGACTGACGTCGGCCAGCATCAGATGTGGGCAGCGCAACACATCCAGCCGCGTGATCCACAAAACTTCATCACCTCTGCAGGTCTTGGCACCATGGGATTCGGCTTGCCAGCTGCTATGGGTGCTGCTGTCGCACGTCCTGATGATCAGTCTATCCTTATTACAGGTGACGGTTCATTTATGATGAACGTGCAGGAATTGGGTACGCTGAAGCGTCGTCAGATTCCAGTAAAGATTGTCCTTCTTAACAACCAACGTCTTGGCATGGTTCGCCAATGGCAGTCATTGTTCTTTGACGGCCGCCACAGCGAAACCATTCTTGATGACAACCCAGACTTCGTGATGCTGGCAAAAGCGTTCGATATCCCGGGTAAAACCATCACCAAGAAAGAAGAAGTCGAACCGGCTCTCAAAGAGATGCTAGAAAGTAAGACTTCTTACATGCTTCACGTTTTAATCGATGAAGAAGAGAACGTGTGGCCACTTGTACCACCTGGTGCATCAAACAGTGATATGTTGGAAAACACTTAGGAGACAATCGCATGGACAGATATTTACTCGACATCAAAGCCGACGATAAACCGGTATTGTTGGAGCGCGTTCTTCGTGTGATTCGTCACCGAGGCTTTGTGATCAAACAAGTCGCTGCTACCCAAAACCACGAGAGCAAAGTAGCCAGCGTAGAGATCATCGTCGACAGCGATCGACCTATCTCGTTTTTGGTCAATCAAATTGAGAAGTTGTGGGATATTCGCACCGTTGAGGTACTCAAAATCCGCAGCGATGAGCTCCCAAATCACAACTTACAGCAACACGTGAGTGCATAAGGAAGGCAATAAATGGCAACGAAAACTGCAGATTTCATTTGGTTTAATGGTGAGATGGTTCCATGGGCAGAGGCGAACGTTCACGTTTTGACTCACGCGATGCACTACGGTACCTCTGTATTTGAAGGCGTACGCTGCTACAACACGCCGAAAGGACCAATTGTCTTCCGTCACCGTGAACATGCACAACGTTTAAAAGACTCTGCCAAGATTTACCGCTTCCCGATCCCGTTTTCTGTAGAAGAAATCATGGAAGCGACGCGTGAAACCCTGCGCCAGAACAAACTCGACAGCGCTTACATTCGTCCATTAGGTTTTGTCGGTAATGTTGGCTTGGGCGTGTGCCCACCTGTTGGCACAGAGATGGACCTAATCATTGCCGCTTTCCCTTGGGGCTCTTACTTGGGTGAAGAAGCGCTAGAAGCTGGCGTTGATGCAATGATTTCAAGCTGGAACCGTGCAGCGCCAAACACCATCCCAACTGCGGCTAAAGCAGGCGGTAACTACCTATCTTCGCTACTAGTCGGTGGTGAAGCGCGTCGTCACGGCTATGACGAAGGTATCGCACTGAGCGTAGACGGTTATCTATCGGAAGGGGCAGGTGAAAACATCTTTGTTATCAAAGACGGCGTGATCACCACACCACCAGCAACCAGTGCAATTTTGCCGGGCATCACTCGTGATTCAATCATGACCATCGCACGCGATAAAGGTTATGAAGTGCGCGAAGCGAACATTGCGCGTGAAGCACTTTACCTTGCCGATGAAGTCTTTATGACAGGTACAGCAGCCGAAGTTGTGCCAGTAGCAACCATCGACAAAATTGAAGTGGGCACCGGTAAACGCGGCCCAATCACTAAAGAACTACAAGCGGCCTACTTTGGCCTATTTAACGGCACCACGGAAGATAAGTGGGGCTGGTTAGACTATGTGTACCCAGAACAGAAGTAAGAAGGATTAGGAAATGCCAAAATATAGATCAGCTACCACCACACATGGTCGTAACATGGCGGGCGCTCGCGCACTGTGGCGTGCAACAGGCGTAAAAGATGAAGACTTCGGTAAGCCAATCATCGCTGTCGTAAACTCGTTTACTCAATTTGTTCCGGGTCACGTACACCTAAAAGACATGGGTCAGCTTGTAGCACGTGAAATCGAAAAAGCCGGCGGCATCGCTAAAGAATTCAACACCATCGCGGTTGATGATGGTATCGCAATGGGTCACGGCGGCATGCTGTACTCACTGCCTTCACGCGAACTGATCGCAGACTCAGTCGAATACATGGTCAACGCGCACTGTGCCGATGCGATGGTGTGTATCTCTAACTGTGACAAAATCACTCCGGGAATGTTGATGGCATCTATGCGTCTTAACATCCCTGTTATCTTTGTCTCTGGTGGCCCGATGGAAGCGGGTAAAACCAAGCTTTCTGATCAGATCATCAAGCTAGACCTTGTTGATGCGATGATCCAAGGCGCGGATCCAAAAGTCTCTGATGAGCAAAGTGAGCAGATCGAACGCAGTGCGTGTCCAACGTGTGGATCTTGTTCAGGCATGTTCACTGCAAACTCAATGAACTGTCTAACGGAAGCCCTGGGTCTTTCTCAACCAGGTAACGGTTCTATGCTGGCAACACACGCTGACCGTGAACAACTGTTCCTTAATGCAGGTCGTCGTATCGTTGAACTGACTCGTCGTTACTACGAGCAAGATGACGAATCAGCACTGCCACGCAATATCGCTACATTTGACGCCTTCGAAAACGCGATGGCACTGGACATCGCAATGGGCGGCTCAACCAATACTATTCTGCATCTACTGGCCGCGGCGCAAGAAGGCGAAGTGGATTTCGATATGGAAGATATCGATCGCTTATCTCGCCAAGTACCACACCTATGTAAAGTGGCACCATCTACCCAGAAATATCACATGGAAGACGTGCACCGCGCTGGTGGCGTAATGGCGATTCTTGGTGAGCTAGACCGTGCAGGTCTACTGCACAACCAAGCTCGCACCGTTCTTGGCCTTTCAATGAAAGAGCAGCTAGCGAAATACGACATCATTCAAACAGAAGACGAAGACGTACTTAAGTTCTTCCGAGCTGGCCCTGCGGGTATTCGTACCACTCAAGCGTTCTCACAAGATTGCCGCTGGGATCGCCTTGATGACGACCGAGCAGAAGGTTGTATTCGAACTAAAGAAAATGCCTTTAGCCAAGAAGGTGGCTTAGCGGTTCTATCAGGCAACATCGCATTAGATGGCTGTATCGTTAAGACAGCAGGCGTTGATGAGAGCATCCATAAGTTCACAGGCCCGGCCGTAGTATTTGAAAGCCAAGAAGACGCCGTAGAAGGCATCTTGGGTGGCAAAGTCAAAGCTGGCGACGTGGTTGTTATCCGCTACGAAGGTCCTAAAGGTGGTCCGGGCATGCAAGAAATGCTTTACCCAACCACTTACCTAAAATCAATGGGTCTTGGTAAAGAGTGTGCTCTTCTAACTGACGGCCGTTTCTCTGGCGGTACATCTGGCCTGTCTATCGGTCACGCATCTCCTGAAGCAGCAAACGGTGGTGCAATTGGTTTGGTTAAACAAGGCGATATGATCGCGATTGATATTCCAAACCGTTCAATTTCACTTCAAGTTTCTGAACAAGAACTTGCTGAGCGCCGTGCAAAACAAGACGAGTTAGGCTGGAAACCAGTAGACCGCCAACGTGAAGTTTCATTTGCACTCAAAGCGTACGCAAGTATGGCGACCAGTGCTGACAAAGGTGCAGTACGAGACAAATCTAAGCTCGAGGGCTAGCTTTATGAGTCAACCCTTTCCCTTAAAACAGGAAAACCAATCTGGTGCAGATTATCTGCGCCAGATCTTGCGAGCTCCTGTGTATGAAGTCGCGACAGTGACACCACTGCAAGAGATGCCTCGCCTTGCTGCTCGTATTGGCAACAATGTGCAAATCAAGCGCGAAGATCGCCAGCCCGTGCACTCGTTCAAATTACGCGGTGCATACAACATGGTGGCAAGCCTGTCTGAAGCCCAAAAAGCCGCAGGTGTGATTGCCGCCTCTGCGGGTAATCATGCTCAAGGTATGGCGCTCTCTGGCACTAAGCTGGGCATTAAAACCACTATCGTGATGCCAAAAACTACGCCAGACATCAAAGTTGATGCAGTACGTGGTTTCGGTGGCAACGTGGTGCTGCACGGCAGTAACTTTGATGAGGCAAAAGCCGAGGCAGAGCGTCTATCCGAGTTAAACGGGTACACCTTTGTCCCTCCCTTCGATCACCCACTGGTGATTGCAGGTCAAGGCACAATTGGCATGGAAATGCTGCAGCAAAATGGTCACCTTGATTACATCTTCGTTCCTGTCGGCGGCGGCGGTTTGGCTGCCGGTGTTGCGGTGCTTGTGAAGCAGTTAATGCCAGAAATCAAAGTAATCGCAGTTGAGCCAGAAGATTCGTCATGCCTCAAAGCCGCTTTGGATGCTGGTGAGCCAGTGGTACTAGACCAAGTCAGCATGTTTGCCGATGGCGTCGCTGTAAAACGCATTGGCGAAGAGACTTTCCGTCTATGCCAAAAGTACATTGATGGCCATATTGCAGTCTCTAGCGATGAAATCTGCGCAGCAGTAAAAGACATCTTTGAAGACACTCGCGCTATTGCTGAGCCTTCGGGCGCACTTGCTCTGGCGGGTTTGAAGAAATTTGCTGAGCAAAACAAACTCGAAGGCAAAAATCTAGGCACCGTGCTGTCTGGTGCCAACACTAACTTCCATGGTTTGCGTTATGTTTCTGAGCGTTGCGAGCTTGGTGAGAAACGTGAAGGTCTGCTTGCGGTCACCATCCCTGAGCGTCAAGGTGCATTCTTTGAGTTCTGTAACTTGATTGGCGGCCGTGCCGTAACGGAGTTTAACTACCGCTACAACGATGATGCACTGGCAAATATCTTTGTCGGTGTGCGTTTGCAAGGCGGTCAGGAAGAACTAGAAAACATCATTCATGATTTACGTGATGGTGGCTACCCTGTAGTTGACCTGTCTGACGATGAAATGGCGAAACTGCACGTGCGCTACATGATTGGTGGCAAGCCGTCTAAGCCGCTTAAAGAACGCCTCTACAGCTTTGAATTCCCGGAGTACCCAGGAGCACTGCTTAAGTTCCTAAGTACACTCGGCACCCATTGGAATATCAGCTTGTTCAACTACCGTAACCACGGTGCGGACTACGGACGCGTTTTATGTGGTTTCGAGTTAGATGAAAGCGACTTAGCTCAGTTTTCTGCACATTTACGTGAACTTGGCTATCAATGCAAAGACGAAACAGATAATCCGTCTTACAAGTTTTTCTTGTCCTAGAACCAACAAAGCCACTTTCCTTGAAAGTGGCTTTTTGTTAGTACTGCAGCCAATCCTGATGCAGTTTATTTGGTGTACCTAAGTAATCCACCATCCATTGAATCAACTTGTGATTGTCGTCTTTACGCCATACCAAGCAACATTGGCTCAATGGCTTATCATCCTGCAGAACTTTTTCCACCAGCACGCCTTCATGGATAAGAGGCATCGCAATATGGCGTGGCATGTAGCCCACTCCGACTCCATTTTTCAGACATTCAATCGCGCTATACCAATTTGGTAGGAGCAAACGACGCTGCTTTGCATAATGTCCAGTGTGGCGTTTTGGTAGCACGTTCGAGGTATCATCGAGGCAGATCGCCGGAAATTGACTGACAAACTCTTCGGTCAATACTTGCTGGCGTACGCATGGATGAGCCGGCGACATCACGAATGCCCAATCGAGCACTCCCATGTCTTTGACCTCAAAATCCCCACCAACGGGAATCGCTGACGTTGCTCCAACGACAATATCAGCACGCCCCTGTGCGATAGCTTCCCATGAGCCGTTAAACACTTCCATGTTGATTTGCAGCTCTGCGAATTCAAACTCACGGTAGAAGTCTTCAACCAAAGGTTTGAGCTTATCCAGCTTAACCACATTATCCAGCGTGAGCTTCAATGTTGATTGCCAACCATGTGCGGCACGACGAGTTTGCGCTTTCACTTCCGCCATTTGTCTGAGCAGTAAGCGCGCCTCTTCGATAAACAACTCACCAGCAGGCGTCAATTCAACCTTTCTCGGTAATCGACGAAACAGAACCACATCTAACTCCTGCTCCACTTGACGCACTCCGTAGCTGATCGCTGAAGGGACTTTATGCAGTACTTCTGCAGCCGCTGTAAAACTGCCTAATCGAGCAACGGTATCGAGCATTTCCAGAGAAGATTTGGAGAACATGACTTCTACCTTTCAAAAAATTTGATTGATAACCAACAATTTTAGCGTTTTATTTTCTCAAAATCGAAAAATAGAATGGCGAGGTAAATAAATCAGGGTTGGCGCCAACTGATACTGAACAAAAAATGATTAAATAATTTGATTGGTTGAATCATGAAAATCTCAAAACTACAACTCGTTTACCTTGCAGCCCTGTCTATGCTCGGCTTCATTGCCACCGATATGTACTTACCTGCCTTCAAAGCGATGGAAGTCGACTTTGCTACAGGCCCTGAACAGATCGCACTTTCACTGACTGTCTTTCTTGTTGGTATGGCTTTTGGTCAATTGATGTGGGGCTTGGCTTCAGACAAATTCGGTCATCGCAACACGTTAGCAGCTGGTTTGGCGCTGTTCACTGTCGCCTCATTTGGTCTTGCATTCAGTGAGCAAGTTTGGCAACTACTCGCGCTACGCTTCGTTCAAGCGATTGGTGTTTGTGCTCCTGCGGTAATCTGGCAAGCGATGGTGATCAAGCGTCACTCTGGCCAGAGCCAGCAGATCTTTGCCACTATCATGCCTTTGGTTGCACTCTCGCCAGCACTTGCACCTCAATTGGGTGTACTACTGGCTGACAGCTTTGGCTGGCACAGTATTTTTGTTGCATTGACATTGATGGGTGTACTGCTTGTCGTTGCGACAATGGCGCAAAAAAATGAAAAAGTAGAAGTAAAACAAACCAGTATGTCTTCAGACATCAAATCACTACTGGGTTCTAAAACTTACCTAGGTAATGTGTTTATGTTTGCTACAGCGTCTGCGGCTTTCTTTGCTTACCTAACGGGTATGCCAGAAATCATGTCTCAACTTGGCTATGAAGCAAAGGACATTGGTTTGAGCTTTATTCCACAAACTATAGCCTTCATGGTTGGTGGTTACTTAGGTAAGGTTGGCGTTCGCAAATACGGTGACGAGAAGATTCTGCGTCAGTTGATTGGTTTGTTTAGTGTTGCTGCGCTACTTATCTTCGCTGCATCACAGTGGCAACTGACCTCTATCTGGCCAATCCTAGCGCCATTCTGTTTGATTGCGGTGTCAAATGGTGCTCTTTACCCAATCGTAGTAAACCGTGCATTAGCGAGTGCAAAGCAAAGTCCAGCAACCGCAGCTGGTCTACAGAACAGCCTACAAATTACCGTAAGCAGCCTATCAAGCGCACTGGTTGCGGCAATGGCAAGCCAAGCTCAGATGGTAACGGGTGTAGCAATTGTGATTTGTATGGGCGGTCTGTGGATAGGTTATATCCTATCTAACCGCGAATTGTCTCAGCACTTCACGACTCCGGACAACGCTCGCGTAGTGAGTGAAGACGAGCTCTAATTCTTCGTCAAGCTCAACCCCACTACATAATATAGAAGAGCCGCTTAATGCGGCTCTTTGTCTTTTATAGGCGAAAGAATAAGGCAAAACCTTACATACTCTTTAAGCCCCATTTCTCGGCGGTTTGCTTAAAGAAGCCTTGAGTTTTCTTCAACTCAACCCAGTGGTTAATATAGTTAATCCAGACTTGGTCGTCTTGAGGCAGCAGCATCGCAATAGGCGTTGGCTTGCGAGGCTCTTTAACTGGGACAATCGCTAACTGTTTAAATTTCTCCACCAGCGTTGCCGCTTCAACGTTGGACGTCACGGAGACATCGGCACGACGAGCCAGAAGCTCTTGGAAATCACGCGCCGGCGCTTCAATCACAATGTGCTGTGCAGATGGGAAGAAGTCTTTGACCATCTTTTCTTGCACAGTGCCAAGCGTAGCCGCCACTTTTACATCAGGCTTGTCAAAGTCTGCCCAATCTGAGAATTTCGCTAAGTCTTTCTTTTGCACCACAGGCACAAACGCAAGGTAGAAATACGGTTGGCTATAACCTGCTACTTTTGCACGTGACATGTTCAATGACGCACTACCGGTAATATCGTATTTGTTGGCAGTAATGCCATTGACTAGCGTTTTCCAATCGGTCGCAACATATTCCACCTTAACGCCAAGATCTTTGGCAAGCTCGGTGGTGACATCGATATCAAAACCACGATAACTATTAGTAGCGGGATCTTTCATTGTCATCGGATTCCAATCCCCTGTCGTTCCGACACGCAAAACGCCCTTATCCAACACCTCTTGTAAACGGCTGTTAGCATGAGCGACTTGGGTCATCGCAAGTAAACACATTCCTAGCGCAAGCAACGTTTTTTTCATTTCAATTCCCTTAAAAGAATGATGATGGGAGATATTCCCTTTAATTATTAACTATTAATGCAACTTCATTGATAACATAGCAGTAACAAAGGAAGTTTTTTAGTCAGTTCAGGGAGTAAATGTGAACTATAGACATCTATGGCTGATTTCGTTGCTGCTTCTCACTGGTTGCTCCGATTATCAATGGGGTTGGTATGTTCTTGATCCATCAACCGAGCAAGGCCTGACAAACATAAAGTTTCTGGTCGCAGGCTTTAATGACACGATCCAAGTGTCGCTACTCAGTATGCTGTTTGCGATGACCATCGGATTGATCGTTGCCCTTCCCGCTCTGTCAGACTCTCCAGCACTTAAGTGGATCAACCGTGTTTACGTGGAAGTGATCCGCTCTATTCCAGTTTTGGTATTGTTGCTGTGGGTGTATTACGGCATGCCGACACTGCTTGATGTTTCCCTGAATCATTTTTGGGCAGGTGTGATCGCATTAACCATTGCCGAAAGTGCCTTTATGGCGGAAGTGTTTAGAGGAGGAATCCAAGCCATCAGCCGCGGACAACATGAAGCAGCAGAGTCGCTTGGGCTAAACTACTGGCAAAAAATGCGATTGGTAATTCTTCCCCAAGCATTTCGCCAAATATTACCGCCACTGGGTAATCAATTCGTTTATATCCTCAAGATGAGTTCGTTGGTCAGCGTGATTGGTTTAAGTGACTTAACGAGACGAGCTAATGAATTGGTGGTGAATGAGTACTTACCACTAGAGATCTATACGTTTCTCGTCTTAGAGTATTTAGTGCTGATTCTTTTGGTCTCCCAAGCGGTGCATTGGTTAGAGAAGCGCATCGCGATACCAAGCCTCTAAACTGTCCTTTCACACCACTAGATACAACAAAGCCGCTCATGATGAGGGCTTTGTTTATTTCGGTTAAAGAAAGCAGTTGAGGCTTACTTTTGTTTCACTGGGCGTTGCCAACCAGTGATTTTGCGCTCTTTCACGCGAGTGATCACAAGCTCACCTTCCGCAACATCTTTGGTCAATGTCGTGCCGGCACCAATCGTTGCACCATCAGCAATCGTCACTGGCGCAACAAGCTGGCTATCTGAACCAACAAAAACGTCGTTACCGATAACGGTCTTGAACTTGTTCGCACCGTCGTAGTTACAAGTGATAGTACCTGCACCAATGTTAGTACGTTGACCGATCTCTGCATCACCCAGGTAAGTCAGGTGGTTTGCTTTAGAGCCTTCACCGATACACGCGTTTTTCACTTCAACGAAGTTACCCACGTGAGAGTCGTTACGCATCTCTGCGCCAGGACGCAGGCGTGTGAATGGACCAACTGTACATTCTTCACCAACAGTTGCACCTTCAATTACACTGTATGGACGCACAACTGTGTTATCGTCGATTTCACAGTCTTTCAGTACACAGCCAGCGCCGATGACAACGTTATCGCCCAGTGATACTTTGCCTTCGATGACCACGTTTGCATCGATTTCGCAATCCATACCGCATTGCAGTTCACCGCGTAGGTCGAAACGTGCTGGATCACGCAGCATTACGCCTTGCTCTAATAGCTTCTGTGCTTGCATTGATTGGAATGCACGCTCAAGACGAGCCAGTTGAGCACGGTCGTTAACGCCTTCTACTTCAATCGCGTTTACTGGGTGCACCGCCTCAACCGCGCGACCTTCATCGTGTGCTGCTGCGATAACGTCTGTTAGGTAGTATTCGCCTTGTGCGTTTTCGTTGTTTAGACCAGCAAGCCAGCGTTTCAGGTCACCACCTGTCGCCACCAGCACACCAGTATTACATTCTTTGATGAGCTTCTGCTCTTCTGTCGCGTCTTTTTGCTCAACGATCGCCACTACAGGACCGTTTTTACGAATGATACGACCGTAGCCCATTGGGTTATCCAGCATTACTGTGAGTAGTGCAATACCGCCTGTTGGCTGTGCATCTAATAGGTTTTCAATTGTTTCAGCTGAAATCAGTGGAACATCACCGTAAAGCACCAGTACTTTTTCATCGTCTTCAAACTTTGGAGACGCTTGATCAACCGCGTGACCAGTACCTAATTGTTCCGCTTGCAGTACCCAATTAACTGGCTCTTCAGCAAGCGTCTGCTGCATTTGATCACCACCGTGACCATATACTAGGTGGATGTTTTGTGCGCCAAGACCTGTACATGTATAGATAACATGTTTTGCCATTGGCTTCCCTGCCAAAGTGTGAAGCACTTTAGGCATGTTCGAGTACATACGGGTACCTTTACCCGCAGCAAGAATCACAGCACTGAATTTCATTGATAACCTGTTGACGTTCTATTTTAATTGGGCGTTATTTTAAACAGCTTGGAAGGAATAGTTAATGGCAGGATGTAAATTTCCAACTAAAATTAATCAAAAAGGCGACCAAATGGCCGCCTTTTTTCATGCAACGTTGCTAATTGAGCTTAGCGACGCTTTTTGGTCAGCTCGATAACTCGTAGCTGAGCAATGGCTTTAGCCAGTTCACTGGCCGCTTGTGCGAAGTCCATGTCACCATGCTGATTCTGGATTTGCTCCTCAGCGCGGCGCTTGGCTTCTTCTGCCTTCGCTGCGTCTAGATCTTCACCACGAATCGCAGTATCAGCCAGTACTGTAGCAGTACCAGGCTGAACTTCGACCATACCACCAGAGACATAAATGAACTCTTCGTGGCCGTGCTGTTTCACAATACGCACCATACCAGGCTTAATAGCGGACAGCAGCGGAGTGTGACCGTGGAAAATACCCAGTTCACCTTCGCTACCGGTCACCTGAAACGTTTCTACACGACCAGAGAAAATACGTTTCTCAGCGCTTACTACGTCTAGGTGAAAGGTTATTGGTGCCATATCGCCTCCTAGTTAGCCTTATAGCTTCTTCGCATTCTCGATAGCATCGTCAATCGTACCGCAGTACATGAACGCTTGCTCTGGAATGTCATCGTATTCACCAGCTAGTAGACCTTTGAAGCCACGTAGTGTCTCTTTAAGAGGTACGTAAACGCCTGGGTCACCTGTAAATACTTCCGCTACGTGGTAAGGCTGAGTTAGGAAACGCTCAATCTTACGTGCACGAGATACAACTTGCTTATCTTCTTCAGATAGCTCGTCCATACCTAGAATCGCGATGATATCTTTCAGCTCTTTGTAGCGCTGAAGTGTCTGCTGAACGCCACGAGCTGTGTCGTAGTGCTCTTGACCAACTACTAGTGGGTCTAGCTGACGAGAAGTCGAATCTAGTGGGTCGATCGCTGGGTATAGACCCATAGCTGCGATGTTACGGTTAAGTACAACCGTTGCATCCAAGTGCGCGAATGTTGTTGCTGGAGACGGGTCAGTCAAGTCATCCGCAGGTACGTATACCGCCTGTACAGACGTGATAGAACCTTGCTTAGTTGACGTGATACGCTCCTGTAGTACACCCATCTCTTCTGCAAGAGTTGGCTGGTAACCTACCGCAGAAGGCATACGACCTAGAAGTGCTGATACCTCAGTACCTGCAAGCGTGTAACGGTAGATGTTATCAACGAACAGAAGTACGTCACGACCTTCGTCACGGAAACGTTCTGCCATTGTTAGACCAGTCAGTGCAACACGTAGACGGTTGCCTGGTGGCTCGTTCATCTGACCGTAAACCATCGCTACTTTAGATTCTTCAGGATTCTCAACGTTTACAACGCCCGCTTCCTGCATCTCGTAGTAGAAATCGTTACCTTCACGAGTACGTTCACCAACACCAGCAAATACTGATAGACCTGAGTGTTGAAGTGCGATGTTGTTGATAAGCTCCATCATGTTAACGGTCTTACCTACACCTGCACCACCGAATAGACCGATTTTACCACCCTTAGCGAATGGACAAACCAAGTCGATTACTTTAACACCAGTTTCTAGAAGTGCTGTTTCGTTTGATTGCTCTTCGTAGCTTGGTGCTTCACGGTGGATAGAGTAAACCTCTTCTGCACCGATCTCACCACGCTCATCAATCGCGTCACCTAGGACGTTCATGATACGACCTAGAGTTTTAGTACCTACTGGTACTGAAATTGGAGCGCCAGTGTTAACCACTTCAACGCCACGACGTAAACCATCAGAGCTACCCATTACGATACAACGAACTACGCCACCGCCTAGCTGTTGTTGAACTTCAAGAACAAGACGCTCTTTTGAGTCCGTAACGTTTAGAGCGTCATATACACTTGGTACTTCGCTCTGTGGGAACTCTACGTCGACTACCGCACCGATGATCTGTACGATCTTACCTGTAGCCATCGTTAATCCTCTAAACTATTTCGTTTTACCTAAGCTTAAACCGCAGATGCACCACCAACGATTTCTGATAGTTCTTGTGTGATCGCAGCCTGACGGGCTTTGTTGTACACAAGTTCTAAATCTTCAATCAAGTTGGTTGCGTTATCCGTTGCAGCCTTCATCGCAATCATTCGAGCCGCTTGCTCACAAGCAAGGTTCTCTACTACACCTTGGTATACCTGAGACTCTACGTAACGCACTAGAAGTGTGTCCAATAGAGGTTTTGGCTCAGGCTCATAGATGTAGTCCCATGAGTGCTCACGCTGCATCTCTTCGCTGTCCGATTTAGGCAAAGGTAGCAATTGATCGATCGTTGGTTGCTGAACCATAGTGTTCACAAATTTGTTGAACACTACGTATAGACGGTCCAGTTCACCTTCATCGTATTTCTTAAGCATTACGCCAACAGAACCGATTAGGTCTTCTAGGCTTGGGTTATCACCCAGACCAGAAACCTGTGCCGCAACTTTTGCGCCACCATTTCTAAAGAAAGCTGTTGCTTTTGAGCCAATTACAGCTAGCTCAACTTCAGCACCTTTCTCTTTCCATGATTGCATGTCTGTAACGGCTTTCTTGAACACGTTAATGTTCAAACCACCACACAGACCACGGTCTGTCGAAACGATGATGTAACCAACACGTTTAGCTTCACGCTCATCTAGGTACGGATGACGGTACTCTAGGTTTGCGTTAGCCACATGACCGATCACTTTACGCATTGTTTCAGCGTATGGACGAGAAGCTTCCATTGCGTCTTGAGAACGACGCATTTTTGAAGCTGCTACCATTTCCATCGCTTTCGTAATTTTCTGCGTGCTTTTAACACTACCGATTTTATTACGTATCTCTTTTGCGCCGGCCATCGTTACTCTCCGTTAGTTGGTGGCAGAAACTGCCACCGACCTAATTACCAAGTTTGGGTTGCTACGAAGTCGTCAGTCAGTTTCTTCAACTGAGCTTCAACTTCATCGTTGTATGCACCCGTCTTGTCGATCTCAGCTGCAAATTCAGCGTATTGACCGCGAGCGTACGATAGTAGAGCCGCTTCGAAATCTAGCAGTTTGTTTAATTCAACATCTGCTAAATAGCCGCGCTCTGCCGCGAAGATTACTAGTGCTTGGTCAAATACAGACATTGGAGCGTACTGCTTCTGCTTCATTAGTTCTGTAACTTTTTGACCGTGGTCTAGCTGTTTCTTCGTCGCTTCATCAAGGTCAGACGAGAACTGTGCAAATGCCGCTAGTTCACGGTACTGAGCTAGTGCAGTACGGATACCGCCAGATAGCTTCTTGATGATTTTCGTCTGAGCTGAACCACCTACACGAGATACTGAGATACCTGGGTCAACGGCTGGGCGTACACCCGCGTTGAATAGCTCAGTTTGTAGGAAGATCTGACCATCGGTAATCGAGATTACGTTAGTCGGTACGAATGCTGAAACGTCACCTGCTTGAGTTTCGATGATAGGAAGAGCAGTCAAAGAACCAGTCTTACCTTTCACTTCACCGTTAGTGAAACGCTCTACATACTCTTCGTTTACACGAGCTGCACGCTCTAGTAGACGCGAGTGTAAGTAGAATACGTCACCTGGGAATGCCTCACGGCCTGGTGGACGTTTTAGTAGTAGAGAGATCTGGCGGTAAGCTACCGCTTGCTTAGATAGATCATCGTAAACAATCAGTGCGTCTTCACCGCGATCGCGGAAGTATTCACCCATCGCACAACCTGCGTATGGCGCCAGGTATTGTAACGCTGCAGATTCAGAAGCAGATGCAACAACAACGATAGTGTTAGCTAGCGCGCCGTGCTCTTCTAGTTTGCGAACTACGTTAGCGATTGTCGATGCTTTCTGACCGATTGCTACGTAGATTGAGAAAATACCAGAGTCTTTCTGGTTGATAATCGCATCGATCGCCATTGCTGTTTTACCAGTTTGACGGTCACCGATTACAAGCTCACGCTGACCACGACCGATTGGGATCATTGAGTCAACTGATTTGTAGCCAGTTTGCACAGGTTGGTCTACCGATTTACGGGCGATTACACCTGGTGCGATTACTTCTACAGGCGAAGTCAATTTAGCTTCGATTGGACCTTTACCATCAATAGGCTCACCTAGTGTGTTCACTACGCGACCTAGAAGTTCTGGACCAACTGGCACTTCAAGAATGCGGCCAGTACCTGTAACTTTCATGCCTTCCTTAAGGTTAGCATATGGGCCCATTACTACCGCACCAACCGAGTCACGCTCAAGGTTAAGTGCTAGTGCATAACGGCCACCCGGTAATTCAATCATTTCACCTTGCATCACGTCCGCTAGGCCGTGGATGCGGATGATACCATCGCTCACCGATACGATAGTACCCTCGTTGCGAGCTTCACTAACAACGTCGAAAGATTCGATACGCTGTTTGATTAGATCGCTAATTTCCGTGGAATTAAGTTGCATGCTCCAATCCCCATTAAGACTGCAATGCATCGCTCAGGCGGTTCAAACGACCTCGCGCTGAGTTATCGATGACTAGGTCTCCGGCTCGAATAATAACCCCACCAAGTAGGGTCTCATCTACGCTGCAATTCAGCTTCACTTTGCGTTCAAGACGCACTTCAAGTTTGCTGCCAATGTTTGCTAGCTGTTCATCAGAAAGTTCGCTTGCTGAAATAACTTCAACATCGATTTCTTTCTCATGTTCTTTCTTCAATAAGAAGAATTGCTCACAAACATCTGGAAGGGCCGTTAAACGACCATTCTCAGCCATAACCTTAATCAGGTTTTGACCGTGTGCATCAACTTGTTCACCGCAAACTGCAACAAAAATCTCCGCCAATTTGTCAGCAGAGACAGAACCCTTTAGAAGTTCATTCATTTGTTCGTTTTTGGTAACTTCAGTAGCAAAAGACAACATTTGGCCCCATTGGTCCAATTGGTCTTTGTCTACAGCAAAGTCAAAAGCTGCTTTAGCATAAGGGCGTGCGATTGTAGTCATATCAGACATATGCGCCCCCAGACTTAAAGTTTTGCAGTAATGTTGTCGAGAATATCTTTCTGAGCGTCTTTATCGATAGAACGCTCAAGGATTTTCTCAGCACCAGCTACAGCCAGAGTAGCAACTTGTTTGCGCAGCTCATCGCGTGCACGATTGCGTTCAGCTTCAAGTTCTGCTTCTGCTTGCGCTAGGATTTTCTGGCGTTCTGCCTGAGCTTCCTCGCGAGCTTCGTCAATAATTTGAGACTTACGCTTGTTCGCTTGATCGATGATCTCAGTTGCTGTGCGCTTCGCTTCTTTCAACTGATCAGAAGCGTTGGCTTGTGCTAGATCCAAGTCTTTTGCAGCACGTTCCGCTGCTTGAAGACCATCAGCAATTTTCTTCTGACGCTCTTCGATCGCTTGCATCAACGGTGGCCATACATACTTCATGCAGAACCACACAAATAGTGCGAACGAGATTGCTTGACCTAGCAGAGTTGCATTTATGTTCACAACAGCTACCCCTCTATTTGGACTTAGTGTTAATCAGTGACAAGCCTGAGCTCGTCCCGAGTTAAAGGTGATTAACCTAGTTGACCAACGAATGGGTTTGCGAATGTGAATAGTAGCGCGATTACGATACCGATCATTGGAACCGCATCAAGTAGACCTGCGATGATGAACATCTTAACTTGTAGCATAGGAGCCATTTCTGGTTGACGTGCTGCACCTTCTAGGAATTTACCACCTAGTAGTGCGAAACCAATCGCTGTACCAAGAGAAGCAAGACCGACGATAATACCTACGGCGATTGCAGAAAAGCTCAGTAAAGTTTCCATTACTATCTCCAATTTATAGTTGTTGGCTTATGTGCCCAAATAAAAAGCTTAAAAAATTAATGATCAGAATCTTCGTGTGCCATTGACAGGTAAACAATTGTCAACATCATAAATACGAAGGCTTGAATCGTAATAACCAAGATATGGAAGATTGCCCACGGTAGTGAACCCATCCATTGCAAGTACCATGGTAGCATTGCCGCACAAAGAATGAATACAACCTCACCCGCGAACATGTTACCGAATAGACGCATACCAAGTGATAGAGGCTTCGCTAGTAGCGATACCACTTCAATCAGTAGGTTAAACGGAATCATCAGTGGGTGATTGAATGGATGTAGTGCAAGTTCTTTTGCGAATCCACCTAGACCTTTCACTTTGATGCTGTAGTAGATCATCAATGCGAAAACGCCTAGAGCCATAGCCATGGTGATATTCACATCAGCCGACGGTACAACCTTAAGATAAGGGATACCTAGCCAATGCTCTGCTGGGTACGGTAAGAAGTCGATCGGAACTAAGTCCATCACGTTCATCAAAAATACCCAACAAAAGATAGTCAGTGCTAAAGGCGCGATCAGTGGGTTGCGTCCATGGAACGTGTCTTTGACGTTTTCCGCGACAAATTCAACGATCATTTCTACAGCACACTGAAGCTTACCCGGTACACCCGCTGTTGTTCTCTTTGCTACTTTGTAAAAAATTCCGAGGAAGATTAAACCAGTAAACCAAGAAAAAAACAGGCTATCGATATGTACGTTCCAGAAACTTGCTTCATCCGCTACCAAGCCTAACTTAGCTAAAGATAGGTTTGATAAGTGGTGGGCAATGTAACCGGACGATGTTAGCGCTTCACCTGGCGCAGCCATAACTCATCCTATTTTTTGTTGTTAATGAATAGCACTGGTGCACAGATATTAATACCTAGTACCAGCAAATAGGTTAGTTTGAGGGGAACAAGTTCCACCTGCATATACATGTAGGCTACGTAGAACAACACAACCGTGATGAGGATTTTCAGAACTTCACCTGTGTAGAAGGACGCCGCGATGCGCTTGGCAGCACGAGCCCCACTAAACATAAAAGCACATAGCGCAAAGACAGCATTGGCAACAACAAAAATGCCCCCACCAACCAGCGCTGAAATTCCCCATTCAGGATTCACGGCCATCGCCATTCCTGCAGCCACAAAAATAACCGCGCCAGACTGGATCATTAACAATTGCTTTGCGAGCTCTCGTCCTGGTCTAGCTAACGCAGCTACCATGTATTCGTACCTCTAGTAATATCCACTTTGCACTAAACTCTCTGTGCAGGGAAATTGGCGAAAATTATACGGTGAGAACAATTGAATGCAATTATATTGCATTAAAAACTTACAGTTTCGTTTACAATCCGACAACTTTCACACAAAATTCGATTATTTTGATTAATTGACCTAAATCAATTATCTCATCTAGGCCTCTAGCTTGGCAATCAGTTGATTCAATTTGTGAGGCTCATCAAGACTTATCGTCACTTTCGCTTTGCCGTTTGCAGAACGGACCAAAGAAACCTTGGCATCAAGCAGTTGACTCAATTTATGCGACATTTGCTCCGCTTCGGTATCTTCTTGTTGAGCTTTTTGCTCATTTTGTGGGGCTAAGCACTTTTTTACTAACTGTTCGGTTTGTCGAACCGTCATTTGCTTCTTAGCCACCTGTTGAGCCACTTCGACTTGCTGTTCGCCCTCTAGCGCTAACAGAGCTCGAGCATGACCCATTTCTAATTTTTTATCTGCAACCAGACCCTTTACATCAATTTCCAACTGATTTAGACGTAATAGGTTACTTACTGTGGTTCTTGATTTGCCAATCACATCGGCCACTTGCTGATGCGTCAGCGTGAATTCATCCTGCAGGCGCTCAAGCGCTTGCGCTTCTTCAATCACATTCAAATCTTCACGTTGAATGTTTTCGATCAGTGCCATTGCTATCGCTGCACGGTCTTCGACCTTTTTCACTAAACAAGGCACACGTTTAAGACCAGCCTGTTTTGCAGCGCGCCAACGGCGTTCACCAGCGATGATTTCAAACTGACCACCCGCAACTTGGCGAACCACGATCGGCTGAATGATGCCTTGTGATTGAATCGAAGCTGCCAGCTCTTCCAGCGCTTCTGGCGCCATATCTTTGCGCGGTTGGTAAACACCCGGCTGCAATTGACCAATCGCCAAATCCGTCAGTTCACCGTCAGCCGACAATGCTTGGCTGTGCGATGCAATGTGCTGTTTTTCACGAGCTAACGAACTGGTCGACAACAACGCATCCAGTCCTTTTCCTAGACCACGCTTAGACATAGGAGGAATTCCTTAGGTTAGAGTTAAACTGGGATTTCTTCGCGGCGGAGCATTTCGCCCGCTAAAGCAAGATACGCTTTGGCGCCAGCAGAGTACTTGTCATAGTACATGGCTGGTTTACCGTGGCTCGGCGCTTCAGCCAAACGCACATTACGTGGGATCACAGTACGGTAAACTTTACTACCAAAGTGTTTTTTAAGTTGATCGGATACTTCATTTGACAGGCGGTTACGTGGATCGTACATGGTACGTAGTAAACCTTCGATTTTGAGGTTCTCATTGACCACGGCCGCTAACTTGCTGATTGTATCCATAAGAGCAGTTAAACCTTCTAACGCAAAGTATTCACATTGCATCGGCACCAGCACAGAGTCGGCTGCGGCCATAGCATTGATTGTAAGAAGGTTTAGAGAAGGGGGACAATCAATAAAGATGAAATCATAGTTATCGCGAACTGACGCAAGGGCGTTTTTCAGACGCACCTCACGCGCGAACACTTCCATCAATTTGATTTCTGCAGCGGTAACGTCTCCGTTCGCTGCAATCAGATCGTATTTCCCTGTGGTTTCGGTACAAACCACCTGATCAAACGGGGTATCTTCAACCAGAAGATCATACGCCGTTGCGTCGACCATATATTTGTCGACGCCACTGGCCATCGTAGCGTTGCCTTGAGGGTCGAGATCGATCACCAAAACCTTGCGCTTTGTTGCCGCCATCGAAGCTGCTAAGTTAATGCACGTTGTTGTTTTGCCGACCCCACCTTTCTGGTTGGCGATTGCTACAATTTTACCCACGATTACCTCGCTAATTTTCCTTGCGCGATAAGATTACTAGATGACGATCACCTTCCAACTCAGGAACAGCTAAAGATATGATCTCTGTCACACTACACCATTCAGGAAGCAGATCTATTTCATCTTTAGGGTGAAGCCCTTTCAAAGCTAAGAACACCCCAGAATCTTGTTTAGGCAGATGATGACACCATTCCACCATGTCCGTCATTGAAGCAAAAGCTCGACTCAAAACGCCATCAAATTTTTCTTCTGGCTGGAATTCTTCGACGCGACTTTGAATTGCCGTCACATTTTTCAGCTCTAGCGTGTGCACAACTTGCTTGATAAAGCGGATGCGTTTGCCAAGGCTATCGAGCAAGAAGAAGGTTTTCTCTGGATTCATGATTGCCAATGGAATACCTGGCAAACCTGGTCCTGTGCCAACATCGATAAAACGCTCACCTGGTAAGTGAGTGCTAACGACGATGCTATCAAGGATATGTTTCACTAGCATCTCAAGTGGGTCACGAACCGACGTTAGGTTGTAAGCTTTGTTCCACTTGTCGAGCAGTTCGACGTAACCGACCAACTGCTCGCGTTGTTTTTCAGACACTTCCAAATCAGTTTGTGCGATCAGCTCGTCTAATCTGGTACGTAAAGCACTCATTACTCTTCCTCGCCTTTCTTCAGCAAACCGTGCTTCTTCAGGTGAACAAGCAGAATAGAGATCGCTGCCGGCGTTATACCTGAGATACGAGAAGCAATACCAATGCTTTCTGGTTTGGCTTCTGTCAGCTTAGCAACGACTTCGTTAGACAGACCTTTCACGTCTTTGTAATCCAAGTCTGCTGGGAGCTTAGTGTGCTCATGACGCAGCGATTTTTCGATCTCTTCTTGCTGACGCTTGATGTAGCCATCGTACTTAACTTGAATCTCAACTTGCTCTGACGCTTGCTGATCTTCCAGAGCTGGTGCAAATGCATCAAGCTGAGTGAGATCTGAGTATGAGATCTCAGGGCGACGCAAAAGATCTTCACCACTTGCTTCACGAGCCATTGGTGTTTTCAAGAGCTTGTTCAGCTCATCGATACCCACAGAATTCGGGTTAATCCATGTCGATTTTAGACGTTGGCGCTCGGTTTCCATGTTCTCGATTTTCTCGTTGAAACGTGCCCAACGAGCATCATCAATCAAACCAAGTTCACGCGCTTTTTCCGTCAAACGTAGATCGGCGTTATCTTCACGAAGCAACAAACGGTATTCCGCACGAGAAGTGAACATGCGGTACGGCTCTTTGGTACCCATGGTCGACAAATCATCGATTAACACGCCCATGTAAGCTTGGTCACGACGTGGGCTCCAGCCTTCTTTGTCTTGACTGTGCAAACTTGCGTTCAAGCCTGCCATCAAACCTTGTGCTGCAGCTTCTTCGTAGCCAGTCGTACCGTTGATTTGACCAGCAAAGAACAGGCCACTGATGAACTTGGTCTCGTAGGTTTGCTTCAAATCACGTGGGTCGAAGAAATCGTACTCGATCGCGTAACCTGGACGAACGATGTGTGCGTTCTCAAAACCTTTCATTGAACGAACGATTTGCACTTGCACGTCAAACGGCAAGCTGGTGGAAATACCGTTAGGGTATAACTCGTGCGTGGTTAGGCCTTCTGGCTCAATGAAGATTTGGTGACTGTTCTTGTCCGCAAAGCGCATCACTTTGTCTTCGATAGAAGGACAGTAACGCGGGCCAATACCTTCGATCACGCCTGCGTACATTGGGCTACGATCAAGGTTGTTGCGGATCACATCATGAGTTTGCTCATTGGTGTGAGTAATAAAACATGGGATTTGACGCGGTTGATGTTCACGTTTGCCCATGAATGAGAATACAGGTGTTGGGTTATCACCGTGTTGTGCTTCCAACACTGAGAAATCCACGCTGCGTGCATCGATACGTGGTGGTGTACCTGTTTTCAAACGATCGACACGGAATGGCAGTTCACGTAGTCGATCCGCCAGTGCTATCGATGGTGGATCCCCAGCGCGACCACCTGAAGAGCTTTCCATACCGATATGGATCTTTCCGCCAAGGAAAGTACCTACGGTTAATACCACCGCTTTGGCGTGGAATTTCAGGCCCATTTGCGTTACGACGCCAACCACACGCTCTTGGTCCACAATCAGATCATCAACCGATTGTTGGAACAGAGTTAAGTTTGGTGCGTTTTCTAGCGCGTTGCGTACGTGCGCTTTGTACAATGCACGGTCAGCTTGAGCACGTGTTGCTCGAACCGCTGGACCTTTAGAGGCGTTCAGTGTTCGGAATTGAATACCTGCATGGTCAATGGCTTCAGCCATCAGACCGCCCATAGCATCCACTTCTTTTACTAAGTGACCTTTACCGATACCACCAATCGCCGGATTACAAGACATCTGGCCTAATGTATCGATGTTATGGGTAAGGAGGAGTGTTTTTTGTCCTGTGCGTGCAGATGCGAGCGCGGCTTCCGTTCCTGCGTGTCCGCCACCGACAACAATGACGTCAAAGTTTTCGTGATAAAGCATGAACTGACCTCAGGTATTCAAAGGATTTAATGAACAGATAAAAAAGAGCGGTATTTTACCTTTTTTCTGTGTGAGAGAGAATCGTTTTCTCGCTTTTCAAATTTTAGTCCCTAAGACTATATATATAAGATCTATATATATGATCTTTTATTGGATCTATTATTAGGATCGCACGTTTCTGTGGATAACTAGAAAATGATCAACAAGATCATGGATCTTCTTTGGATCATATCTTGTGATCATGGCTTGATCAGATCGAGGATTTCCTGAGATCAAAATGCGGGGTTATACACAGGGGTAAAAAAGGATCTAAGTTGTTCTTTGGATAACTAAAGGAAAATCACTGAATCCTACCTGACTTATCCACAGATGGTTTGGGTGTTTTTTGAGCGGTTGAACAAGATTTTTTGAGGGGAGTTATTCACAATGGGGAGAAACAGAGCCGCAATGCGACTCTGTGATAGAGGAATTAAGCAGAAAAGCGAGCCAGATTTTCCTTCAACCACACTTCTGCGGCGTCTTCAGGTACGTCGTGGCTAAGTACATCAATCTTCAAGCAGTCTGTGATTGGCGTTGCGCCAATGTCTTCTAACAGGTCGTAAGCATGTTGGCCTGCAGCACAGAACGTATCGTAACTTGAGTCACCAATTGCTATCACAGCAAACTTTACGTCCGCCATCTTAGGCGGTGTGTTTTGTAATGCAGCAATGAAAGGCTGAATGTTATCTGGGTATTCACCCGCGCCGTGAGTTGAAGTTATTACCAACCAAGTGCCTTGGTTCTCGATCGCAGACAACTCCGGCTGGTTGTGGATCGTTGTTTCAAAACCGTTCTCATTGAGTAGATCACTTAGGTGATCACCAACGTATTCTGCGCCACCTAACGTACTGCCTGTAATAATGTGGATCATGTGTCTTCCTTTATTGAGCCTCACTGACGCCAACGTGTTATTAGCGCCAGTACAAAAAGAAACGCGGTGTTAAACTTATGCTTAACACCGCGCGTTTTGATTATTTACCGATACAGAATGAGGAGAAGATTCGGCCTAGGAGGTCATCAGAGCTGAACTCTCCGGTAATCTCATTCAAGTGCTGCTGAGTAATGCGCAGCTCTTCTGCCAAGATTTCGCCAGCCATATAGCCTTCAAGCTGTTCTTGGCCGATTTGAAGATGTTGAGCAGCACGTTCTAGCGCATCTAGGTGACGACGGCGAGCCATAAAGCCGCCTTCCGTATTGCCTGAGAAGCCCATACACTCTTTTAAGTGAGTACGCAAAGCATCCACACCTGCGCCTGTTTTTGCAGAAAGGCGAATCAGAGTCGGATCGTTTACATGGCAGATCCCCATTTCTTCACCTGTTTGATCCGCTTTGTTACGGATCACCGTCATGCCAATACTGTTTGGCAAGCGATCAACGAAGTCTGGCCAAATGTCTTTTGGATCCGTTGCGTCGGTTGTGGTGCCATCTACCATAAACAGAACACGGTCTGCTTGGGCGATTTCATCCCATGCACGCTCGATACCGATTTTCTCTACTTCATCAGAAGCATCACGCAGACCAGCGGTATCGATGATGTGTAAAGGCATACCATCGATATGGATGTGTTCACGCAATACATCACGAGTGGTACCGGCGATATCGGTAACGATAGCGGATTCTTTGCCAGATAGGGCATTCAGAAGGCTAGATTTACCCGCATTAGGACGGCCAGCAATCACGACTTTCATGCCTTCACGCATGATCGCGCCTTGGTTGGCTTCTTTACGTACCGCATCGAGGTTATCGATGATCGCTTGTAGGTCACCAGATACTTTACCATCGGCCAAAAAGTCGATTTCTTCTTCTGGGAAGTCAATTGCCGCTTCCACGTAGATACGTAAGTGGATCAGCGATTCCACCAGCGTTTGGATGCGTTGTGAGAACTGACCTTGCAGTGATTGTAGTGCGGATTTTGCCGCTTCTTCTGAGCTGGCATCAATCAGGTCGGCAATCGCTTCTGCTTGAGTGAGGTCCATCTTGTCGTTTAGGAAAGCGCGTTCTGAGAACTCTCCTGGTCGAGCGGCACGCACACCGTCAATACCCAAGATACGCTTAATCAGCATATCCATTACAACAGGGCCACCATGACCTTGCAGTTCAAGTACGTCTTCGCCTGTAAACGAGTGTGGGTTAGGGAAGTACAGGGCAATGCCTTGGTCTAGCACTGTGCCGTCTTCCGCTTGGAATGGCAGATACTCTGCGTAGCGAGGCTTTAGCGTCTTACCTGTGACTTCTAGCGCCACTTGATTGGCCTTAGGGCCAGAAACACGAATAATGCCGACACCACCACGACCGGGTGCGGTAGCCTGAGCGACAATCGTATCTGTAGTCATAATCTTGCCTTTTGAGCTGGGCTATAGGGTTACACCCCTAGGGAGCCAGAACCAATTAATTAGCTGAATTGTAATCAGCCAAAAACAAAAAGGCGACCTTTTGGCCGCCTTTCTTATGCTTTTCTATCAAGGTTACTTAGTGTGTAAGCCTTTTTTCTCCAGTGCTTTGTAAATCAAAGTTTGCTGGATAAGCGTAACGATGTTCGACACCAACCAGTATAGAACTAGGCCTGATGGGAAGAACAAGAAGAAGAAGGTAAACATAACCGGCATAAAGGTCATGATCTTCTGCTGCATTGGATCCGTTACTGTTGTTGGGCTCATCTTCTGGATTAGGAACATTGACGCACCCATCAGTAGAGGCAGGATGTAGTAAGGGTCCTGCGCTGAAAGGTCATGAATCCAACCGAAGAATGGAGAGTGACGTAGCTCAACCGACTCCATTAGTGCCCAGTATAGTGCGATGAAGATAGGCATCTGTAGGATAAGAGGTAGACAGCCACCCAGTGGGTTCACTTTCTCTTTCTTGTACAGTTCCATCATCTCTTGGCTCATGCGCTGACGGTCATCACCGATGCGCTCACGCATTGCTTGCAGCTTAGGCTGTAGCATACGCATTTTCGCCATAGACGTGTATTGCGCTTTCGTTAGTGGGTACATTGCACCGCGAACGATGAAGGTCAAGCAGATGATAGCCACACCCCAGTTACCCACGAAGCTTTGGATGAAAGCAAGCAGTGAGTGAAGTGGTTTAGCGATGAACCATAGCCAGCCGTAGTCCACTACTAGGTCTAGATTTTCTGCTACTGCTGCCATTTCGTTTTGTAGCTTAGGACCAACCCATAGTGTTGCTTCAAACTTCGCTTGGTCGCCCGTTGCGATAGTTTTGTTTGGCATACGTACGCCGATATCACCTAGGTTACCAATTACGCGAGTGTACAGGTTAGTACCTGGTTCGTTGCGTGGGATCCAAGCTGCAGCGAAGTAGTGTTGGATCATTGCCGCCCAACCTTGTCCATCTGCTAGGTTGATAGACAGGTTACGATCCTGCATATCTTCAAAGCTGTATTTCTTGTAGCGAACGTCTTCTGTTGAGTAAGCACCGCCGCGGTAAGTAGGCATTGTGATGCTACCACCAGCGTCCATTAGGTTTTGACGCAAGTGAGCGTACATACCAAATGTCGCGTTGTTACCAGAGTTGTTCACGACATCGTATTCTACGTTTAGCGCGTAGCTGCCACGTTTGAATACGTAAGTCTTGATGTATTCGATACCGTTCGCAGTGAATGTCATTGGAACGCGTAGTTCGTCTTGACCGTCAGCTAGAGTAAAGCTGTCTGCGCTCACGTTGTAGTGAGGACGGTTAGTGCTGCTTAGGTCGATACCTTGAGGGCCCACTAGACCGCTTTGCGCGATGAACTGGTGACCTTTAGTGTCTTTTAGCAGAACGAATGGGTCTGATGAATCAAGTTCAGCAGAGTATTTGTTTAGGTCGGCATGTACCACATCGCCACCAACGGTGTCGATCGACAGAGTTAAAACATCAGTCGTTACTGTGATAGTTTTTGCAGAAGCTTGCTGTTGACCAGGAACTGGGTCTAGCTCGTCAGCAAAAGATGGTGCAGGTAGAGTACTGCTTGATTGAGCCTGTTCAACTGCTTGAGGTGCTGGGTTCTTTGCGACTTGCCACTGTTGGAACAGCAAGAAAGAAACCAGTGCCAGAGCAATGAGCAGGATATTACGTTGAGAATCCATCGTTAGTTATCTCTGTCTTGTTTTTGGACTGGTGGAACGGGGTCATACCCCCCTTCATTCAAAGGATGGCATTTTAATAGACGTTTGCCTGATAACCAACATCCTTTTACAAAACCGTGAGCTCTCAAAGCTTCTAGCGCGTAAGTGGAACAAGTTGGTGTGAACCGGCAGCGAGGACCAATCAGAGGGCTGATAAACCAGCGATAAAGATTAACGAGCCCAATGGCTATCCACGTGAAGGGCGAGACAGGCGATGCCATAGCTTATCAAACAACTTAAATAATTCCTCATTGCTTAAATCTTGCGCGCTTTTCTTCGCGATCACAACAAAATCTTTATTTGGAAGCTGATGTTGATTGTTACGAAAGCTTTCACGAGCCAAACGCTTAAAACGGTTACGACCGACAGCAGTTTTGATTTGCTTTTTCGGAACAGCTAAACCTAATCGTGGGTGAGAAAGTTTGTTATTGCGAGCAATGATGGTGAAATGAGGCGAGCCAGCTCGATGAGCTTGCTGGAAGACGTTTTGATAATGCTCGGGAGTTAACAAGCGTAACTCCCGATTAAACGCGTACGTGTTCAAAATAAACTAGCGATTATTTTGATAGGCGCGCACGGCCTTTTGCACGACGTGCGTTGATAACTTTACGACCGTTCTTAGTTGCCATGCGAGCACGGAAGCCGTGAGTACGCTTGCGCTTTAGAACTGTAGGTTGAAAAGTGCGTTTCATGATAATTACCTTTACTGATCAGTAGTTTTAGGTTCTTGTTAAACCCGGCGTGGGCATTTTGCTTTCTTTATATAAAGAAGCTCTTTATTAAAGAAGAACAACCGACGCCTCTCAACAAAGAGGCGGAATTGTAATCACACTCACATAATGTGTCAATGACTCATGAGTACGAAATTCCGGCCGGGCGATTATACGTAGTGTGAGTAAAATCTCAAGGATCGATTGATCTTGATGCTTGATCTTTACTCTATTCCCACTTGGTTAAGGAATTTTTTCAAACGAAGATCTTGTGGATTATCGAAGATATCTTGTGGAGAACCTTGTTCAACGATGTTTCCTTCGGCCATAAAGATCACTCTATCCGCCACTTCTTTGGCAAATTGCATCTCGTGTGTAACCACCAACATAGTCTGATGTTGATTGGCTAACTTCTTCATTAATGAGAGAACTTCTCCGACCCATTCCGGATCCAGCGCAGACGTTGGCTCATCAAAAAGCAGCAGTTCCGGTTGCAATGCCATCGCTCGGCCGATACCCACACGTTGTTGTTGTCCACCAGACAGAGCCGCTGGATAACTTTCTCCTTTATCGCCAAGACCGATGTCATCCAGAATTTCTTGAGCACGCTTGAGAGCGTCTTCTTTTTTCCAACCGCGTACCGTGATCAAGCCTTCAGCGATGTTCTGACGCGCGTTCATATGAGCAAATAGGGCATAGTTTTGAAAGACAAACCCAGTACGGCGACGTAGAGCAAGCACTTCTGCTTTGGTGTGTTTTTGTGTGTCGACCGAAATGTCATCGATGGTAATGCGACCTTCATCCGCTTGCTCTAAGAAGTTAACGGTGCGCAATAGGGTCGATTTACCCGTACCACTTGAGCCAATAATAACGATGATCTCACCTTGTTTGATATCGAGATCAATACCTTTGAGGACTTCTGTTTCGCCAAAGCGTTTGTGGATATTTTCTAATTTGATCATCGTACGTACGCCTTATTCAATTTTGCCTCTGCCCAAATTTGTACTCGAGTCAGAATCACCACCACACCCCAGTAAATCAGAGCAACAGCAAGGAAAGCTTCAAAGAAGCGGAAGCTTGAAGAAGCTTCCATTTGCGCTTTAGCCATGATTTCTGCCACACCAAGCGTGAAGGCGAGGGAAGTGGACTTAATCATATCGATGAAATAGTTCATAAGAGAAGGCAGTGCGACGCGCGTTGCTTGTGGCAAAATCACCCGACGCATTGCTTGAGGTGTTGTCATCCCTACTGACAAGCTCGCTTCCATCTGACTGCGATCGATACCAATGATGGCGGCACGAATACTCTCTGCCATATAAGCGGCAAAGTGGAGCGTTAAGCCAATCACTGCCGCGGAAAAGGCATCAATACCCACCATGAATGGGAAGATTTGCGGTAAGCCGTAGTAGAGCAAAAACAGTTGTACCAAAAGCGGAGTACCACGGAAGAAGCTGATGTAAAGTTGGCTCAATTGGTCGAGAACTGGCAGCTTAAATACGCGAATGTTCGCTAAAATAACGGCTAGAATCAGTGAAAAGACCAATCCCCATGTGGCCATTTCCATGGTTGTGCCAAGATACTTGAGCAGTATCGGTAGCAGCTCCAGCATGTAATTAAAATCAAATCCCATACGACTTACCTTGAGAAAAGAAAAGGTGGAATACGAAGTTCCACCTTGTCATTGAGTTAAAAAAGGACGCGAGATAAAGCTCTGCGTCCTAAAAGAAGAGAAGTTTTACTTAGTGATGTCGGCACCAAACCATTTCACTGAAATCTTCTCTACTGTTCCGTCGGCACGCATCTCTTCAAGTGCTTTATTCACTTCTGCCTGTAACTTACGACCTTTTTCGTTATCAACGAATGGCCAAGCGTTTTGAATCGTTTCAAATGGTTCGCCCGCAAGTTGTAACGGTAGACCTGTCTTTTTAATCAGTTCTAGAGCAGACAAACGGTCCATGATGAAGGCATCAGCACGACCCAAAGCTACATCGTGTTCAATACCGGTATCGTAAGTCTTGATGTTGATCTTACCGTCTTTGTCGTAGCTGCGAAGCAACTGCTCAAAGTTAGAGCCTAGGTTAACTGCAACGGTTTTGCCTGCTAGATCTTCGACACCTTGGATGCTGTCGTTGCCTTTACGCACGGTAATTTGCGCACCGTCTACTACGTATGGGTCAGCAAATAGGTATTTCGCCTTACGCGCATCTGTCATGGTGATCTGGTTCGAGATGGTATCAATACGGCCCGTTTCTAGTAGGCCAAATAAACCAGAAAAGTTCGCTGTGACGTATTCGATCTTGTAATCGTTACGTTTACCGATCTCATCCCACATATCCACTTCAAAGCCTTGCAGTTTATCTTGCTTCACAAAGGTGAATGGGAAGTAGCGGCCAGACATGCCTACTTTTACTTCAGTAGCCGCTTGAACGGTCGCAGCAGACAAAGCGATGGCTGCAACGGCAACCTTAATCCAGTTTTTCATAATACATCTCCATACTTTTATGGTTGGAAATACTACTGTCAGTTAGCTCAATTAAATAAATAACCAAGTGCAATAACCTAGACCTCAGAGTAATAAGATCTTATTTGGTATAGATAGTAGCCAAGATATAGGGATAAATGATGAAAAAACGATCGGAAAGAGTGGAAATGACGATCGAAAAATATCAGTGAACAGAAATTCATACACAGAGTTATCACCAATCGCTCGATCTGGCCTATTTTGCCCAAATGTGGATCGTTGTGTGGGCAAATTTGGGGCAAGATGTGTTGATCTCTCTAAGTTGAGCGAAAATATTGTGAATAACTTAGATCTTATTCACTGGATCGTCGATCAATTGCTGGCGATCTTGGTTATCAACAGGTAAAATTGCCAGTCTTTTCCGATAATTCAAATACTCAGTGGGGGCACCGTGTCATCTTCGCTTTGGTTGCAATGTTTGCAGCAGCTTCAAGAAGAGCTACCAGCTACAGAATTCAGCATGTGGGTTCGTCCGTTACAAGCGGAGCTCAATGACAATACTCTCACTCTGTTCGCACCTAACCGCTTCGTGTTGGATTGGGTTCGCGACAAGTACCTGAACAGCATCAACCGTTTACTGCAAGAATACTGCGGTAACGACGTACCTAGCCTGCGCTTTGAAGTGGGCAGTCGCCCTGTTGCAGCACCAAAAGCGGCACCGACACGTACGCCGGCAGACGTGGCTGCAGAATCTTCAGCGCCTGCTCAACTGCAAGCACGTAAGCCTGTGCATAAAACGTGGGATGACGACGCGCAAGCGATCGCTGACATCAACCACCGTTCAAACGTGAACCCAAAACACAAGTTCAACAACTTCGTAGAAGGTAAGTCGAACCAATTGGGTCTTGCTGCTGCTCGTCAAGTTTCGGATAACCCAGGCGCAGCCTATAACCCACTATTCTTATACGGTGGTACAGGTTTGGGTAAAACCCACCTTTTGCACGCGGTAGGTAACGCGATTGTGGATAACAATCCCAACGCAAAAGTGGTGTACATGCACTCTGAGCGTTTTGTGCAAGATATGGTGAAAGCACTGCAAAACAACGCGATTGAAGAATTCAAACGCTACTACCGCAGTGTTGATGCGCTTCTTATCGATGACATTCAGTTCTTTGCTAATAAAGAGCGCTCACAAGAAGAATTCTTCCATACCTTCAATGCACTATTAGAAGGTAACCAACAGATCATCCTGACATCTGACCGTTATCCAAAAGAGATCAGCGGTGTAGAAGATCGTCTGAAATCACGTTTCGGTTGGGGTCTAACCGTCGCGATCGAGCCGCCTGAGTTAGAAACTCGTGTGGCGATCTTGATGAAGAAAGCTGAAGACCACCAAATCCACTTAGCGGATGAAGTGGCGTTCTTTATTGCTAAGCGCCTACGCTCTAACGTTCGTGAACTGGAAGGTGCACTGAACCGCGTAATCGCAAACGCAAACTTCACTGGTCGTCCAATTACGATTGATTTTGTTCGTGAAGCGCTGCGCGATCTGCTTGCTCTACAAGAGAAGCTCGTAACGATCGACAACATTCAAAAGACGGTCGCTGAATATTACAAGATTAAGGTTGCTGACCTACTATCTAAACGTCGCTCTCGCTCGGTTGCTCGTCCTCGTCAGTTGGCGATGGCGTTGGCAAAAGAGCTGACCAATCACAGCTTGCCAGAAATTGGTGATGCGTTTGGTGGTCGTGACCACACCACGGTACTGCATGCATGTCGCAAGATTGAGCAGCTGCGTGAAGAGAGCCACGATATTAAAGAAGATTACTCTAACTTGATTCGCACCCTGTCTTCGTAATCGGTTAGAATGACAGTATTCTAAGCAAATCATTAATTGAGCTGACAGCGTAAAGAGCCAAGCATGAAATTTACCATTGAACGTAGTCATTTAATCAAACCGCTACAACAGGTTTCGGGCGCACTAGGTGGCCGACCAACCCTACCAATTCTGGGTAACCTACTGCTTAAAGTAGAAGAGAACGTGTTATCCATGACCGCGACCGATTTGGAAGTGGAATTGGTGAGCAAAGTGACTCTAGAAGGGGATTTCGAAGCGGGCAGCATTACCGTTCCTTCTCGTAAGTTTCTTGATATCTGCCGTGGTCTGCCGGATGACTCTATCATCACCTTCGTACTAGAAGGCGATCGCGTGCAAGTTCGTTCTGGCCGTAGCCGTTTCTCATTGGCAACACTTCCAGCGAACGATTTCCCGAACATCGAAGATTGGCAGAGTGAAGTGGAAGTATCACTGACTCAGTCTGATCTGCGTACGCTGATCGAAAAAACGCAATTCTCAATGGCGAACCAAGACGTTCGTTACTACCTAAACGGCATGTTGTTTGAAATCGATGGTACGACGCTACGCAGCGTAGCTACTGACGGTCACCGTATGGCGGTATCTCAAACTCAGCTCGGTGCGGATTTTGCGCAGAAGCAAATCATCGTGCCACGTAAAGGTGTACAAGAGTTGGTTAAACTGATGGACGCACCAGAGCAACCTGTTGTACTACAAATCGGTAGCTCAAATGTGCGTGCAGAAGTGAACAACTTTATTTTCACTTCTAAGCTTGTTGATGGTCGTTTCCCTGACTATCGCCGCGTATTGCCACAAAGTACCAACAAAACGTTGGAAACCGGTTGTGATGAACTGCGTCAGGCTTTCTCACGTGCCGCGATTCTTTCTAACGAAAAATTCCGTGGTGTTCGTGTAAATCTTGCGGGCAGTGAAATGCGCATTACTGCTAACAACCCAGAGCAAGAAGAAGCGGAAGAAATGCTCGACGTGACCTTTGAAGGTGACGCTATCGAGATCGGCTTCAACGTAAGCTACGTGCTTGATGTACTTAATACCCTGCGTTGCGACAACGTGCGTGTGTCGATGTCGGATGCCAACGCCAGTGCGTTGATTGAAAACGCAGACGACGACAGTGCAATGTACGTGGTGATGCCAATCCGTCTATAAGCCATCTGAATGCCACTTTCTCGCCTCATCATTCAGCAGTTTCGAAACATTAAAGCCTGTGATATTGACCTATCAGCAGGCTTTAACTTTCTTATTGGGCCGAACGGCAGCGGTAAAACCAGTGTTCTAGAAGCAATTTACTTGCTCGGACACGGACGCTCTTTCAAAAGTTCGCTGACGGGTCGAGTTATCCAAAATGAGTGTGACGAGCTGTTTGTTCATGGTCGTTTTTTGAACTCGGATCAATTTGAGCTACCTATCGGCATTAATAAGCAGCGTGATGGCTCAACAGAGGTTAAAATAGGCGGTCAATCTGGACAAAAACTGGCGCAACTTGCACAAGTTTTGCCTCTGCAGTTGATACATCCAGAAGGATTTGATCTACTAACGGATGGTCCAAAACATCGTCGTGCATTCATCGACTGGGGTGTGTTTCATACCGAGCCCGCTTTCTATGATGCATGGGGACGGTTCAAGCGTCTTAACAAGCAACGTAATGCACTGCTTAAAACCGCCAGAAGTTATCGCGAACTCAGTTATTGGGATCAAGAAATGGCACGTTTGGCTGAAAATATCAGTCAATGGCGGGCGCTGTACATCGAACAAATGAAAAGCGTAGCGGAAACCATCTGTCAGACATTTTTGCCAGAATTTGAGATCCAATTAAAGTATTATCGTGGATGGGACAAAGATACCCCTTATCATGAGATACTAGAAAAAAATTTCGAGCGTGATCAGTCGTTGGGCTACACCTTTAGCGGTCCGAACAAGGCTGATCTGCGCATTAAAGTGAACGGAACGCCCGTTGAGGACGTTTTGTCACGCGGTCAATTAAAACTCATGGTGTGTGCATTGCGTGTCGCGCAGGGACAACACCTTACCGAAATGACCGGAAAACAATGTATTTACCTAATTGACGACTTTGCGTCGGAATTAGACAGCCAACGTCGCAAGCGTCTTGCTGACTGCTTGAAAGAGACGGGCGCACAAGTATTTGTAAGCTCTATCACTGAAAGCCAAATCGCCGATATGTTGGACGATACGGGCAAATTGTTTCATGTGGAACATGGCAGGATAGAGTCAAACTAGAAGAGAGAAACTCATGTCTGAAAATTACGATTCATCGAGTATTAAGGTACTGAAGGGTCTGGATGCGGTACGTAAGCGTCCAGGTATGTACATCGGCGACACGGACGACGGCACTGGTCTTCACCACATGGTCTTCGAAGTGGTGGATAACTCAATTGATGAAGCGTTGGCAGGTCACTGTAAAGACATCGTTGTGACAATTCATGAGGACAACTCGGTTTCAGTTACGGATGATGGTCGTGGCATTCCAACAGAAATGCACCCAGAAGAAAAAGTATCAGCAGCAGAAGTTATCATGACGGTACTTCACGCTGGTGGTAAGTTCGACGATAACTCATACAAAGTATCGGGCGGTCTTCACGGCGTAGGTGTTTCAGTAGTAAACGCACTGTCTGAAAAAGTGGTTCTGACTATCCACCGCGGCGGTCATATTCATACGCAAACTTACCATCACGGTGAGCCTCAAGCGCCACTAGCAGTAATTGGTGAGACTGACCAAACGGGTACACAGATCCGCTTCTGGCCAAGCGCTGAAACCTTCACAAATATCGAATTCCATTACGATATCCTAGCAAAACGTCTACGTGAGCTTTCTTTCCTAAACTCAGGTGTTTCTATCAAGCTGGTTGATGAGCGTGAAGCAGATAAGAGTGACCACTTCATGTTTGAAGGCGGTATTCAAGCGTTCGTTGAACACCTAAACACCAACAAAACTCCAATCATTGAGAAAATCTTCCACTTCGATTTTGAACGTGAAGATGGCATTGCTGTAGAAGTAGCAATGCAATGGAACGACGGCTTCCAAGAGAACATCTACTGTTTCACTAACAACATCCCGCAACGCGATGGTGGTACTCACCTTGCTGGTTTCCGTGCTGCGTTAACACGTACGCTGAATACCTTTATGGATAAAGAAGGTTTCTCTAAGAAAGCGAAAACAGCAACGTCTGGTGATGACGCTCGTGAAGGTCTAACTGCGGTTGTTTCAGTTAAAGTGCCAGATCCTAAGTTCTCTAGCCAAACGAAAGACAAACTGGTTTCTTCTGAAGTGAAGTCAGCGGTTGAATCAGCAATGGGTGAGAAACTGTCTGAGTTCCTGATTGAGAACCCGACAGAAGCGAAGATGGTTTGTTCGAAAATCATCGATGCAGCTCGTGCTCGTGAAGCTGCGCGTAAAGCTCGTGAAATGACTCGTCGTAAAGGCGCACTAGACCTAGCTGGCCTACCTGGCAAACTTGCAGACTGTCAGGAAAAAGATCCTGCACTCTCTGAACTGTACATAGTGGAGGGTGATTCGGCAGGCGGCTCCGCAAAACAAGGCCGTAACCGTAAGAACCAAGCAATCCTACCGCTAAAAGGTAAGATTCTTAACGTAGAAAAAGCGCGTTTCGACAAGATGCTTTCTTCTCAAGAAGTAGCAACGCTGATCACTGCACTAGGCTGTGGTATCGGCCGTGACGAGTACAACCCGGACAAACTGCGTTACCACAACATCATCATCATGACCGATGCTGACGTCGATGGTTCGCACATCCGTACGCTACTGTTGACCTTCTTCTACCGTCAAATGCCAGAGCTTATCGAGCGTGGCTATGTGTATATTGCTCAGCCACCGCTTTACAAAGTGAAGAAAGGCAAACAAGAGCAGTACATCAAAGATGAAGACGCGATGAACCAATACCAAGTTGCTTTGGCACTTGATAACGCATCGCTACACGTAAACGCAGAAGCGCCAGCATTGGCAGGCGAAGCACTAGAGAAGCTAGTTCAGCAATACAACGCTGGTATCAAGCTAGCGGATCGCATGAGCCGCCGTTACCCAAGCGCGCTAGTTCATGAGCTAATCTACACGCCGCGTCTAATGGCAGAGCAATGTCACGATGCAGCAGCAGTCGAAGCGTGGACAAAACAGCTAGTTGAACAGCTAAACGCAAAAGAAGTAGGCGCAAGCCAATACAGCTTCGAAGTTGAGCAACACGAAGAGTTAGGTCTAAACCTACCTAAGATCATCGTACGTACTCACGGTGTGACTCACGACTACGCACTGAGCATTGACCTACTGAACTCGAAAGAGTACGGCAAACTAGCGGATCTATCTGAAGCTCTAGACGGTCTGCTAGAAAAAGGCGCTTACATCAAACGTGGTGAGCGGACTCAGCCGGTATCAAGCTTTGCAGCGGCACTTGAGTGGCTAATCAAAGAGTCGCGTCGTGGTCTAAGCCTACAGCGCTACAAAGGTCTAGGTGAGATGAACCCAGATCAGCTTTGGGAAACCACAATGGACCCAGAGACACGTCGCATGATGCAAGTAACTATTGAAGATGCGGTAGGCGCAGACCAATTGTTCACAACGTTAATGGGTGACCAAGTTGAGCCGCGTCGTAACTTCATCGAAGAAAACGCGCTGAAAGTAGCAAACCTAGACGTGTAGTCGGACAGACTCAGTCAAATCATACTAAAAACGCCATCTCGCAAGAGGTGGCGTTTTTTATTGGGCTAGAAACGAGATAAAAGAGTCGAGATACGAGAACGACTGCGCCCTATGAATATGGGAACGCTTCGAGAGGGAGGGGTGATCGAGTCGGGGAGCTAAAAATATTTTCACTGGAGCCCTTGAAAGCCCATTTTTCGACCTTATATCTAGTTATGAAGAGGGATGGCTAGCTTGCTCAACAAGAGAAGAACAGCGCCTCTGGAATCGCTAAACGAGGTCGCTCAGGAGAGGATGCTCAGTATTAGCACACAACTTGACCCTAGATTCGACATCATGTCCCCGCACCTAAAGAGTAGGTCAGAGGAATGAATCATCGGATCCCTTAGCTCGGCGTTTTCTTGCATAAATACGCCACGTGGATGACCTTCATCTGGGCTAAGACTATTGCTTAAAAGAGGATAGATTATGCGTAATGTAGATTTCTCACCACTATACCGTAATGCAATTGGCTTCGACCGTCTGTTTAACCTGATGGAAGCAAGCTCTGCGAAGAACACTTCTGGCGGTTACCCTCCATACAACATCGAGCAAAAAGACGAGCACAACTACCGTATTACTATGGCAGTCGCTGGTTTTGCTGAAGATCAGCTCGATTTGACTCAAAACGAAAACATGTTGATCGTGAAGGGCGAGCGTAAAGCCGAAGAAGGTAAAAACTACGTTTACCAAGGTATTGCGGAGCGCGATTTTGAACGTAAATTCCAACTTGCGGATTACGTAAAAGTCGTTGGTGCATCAATGGAAAACGGTCTACTTCATATCGATTTAGTTCGTGAAATTCCAGAAGCAATGCAACCGCGTAAGATTGCTATCGGTGGTAACAATCTGATTGAAAACAGCTAATCAGCTGATGACACTTCAGTTAACCACACGGTTATAGAATGATAAAGAGCGCCATATGGGCGCTCTTTTTAGTTTGGGGCTTTCAAAGCCGTAATTTCAAAGAGAACAACGGCTGAGTTAACAAGTCTATTTACCTTCGCGGTAAGCCTTTTCCACTTCTTCTGCGATAATCGTAATGCCTTTTTGCATCATCTCATCGCCTTGAACGTAGTTCATACGCAAACATTGGTGCGCATGATCCCACTCGTCCTTTTGGCCAATAAAGAAGTATTCACCCGGAACAATCAAAACCCCACGCGCTTTCAAGCGTTGGTACAGTTCCATTGTCGTAATTGGCAGTTCATCGAACCATAACCACAAGAAGATAGCGCCTTCCGGTTTGTGAATGCGGAATCGCTCATCGGTAATCGCTTCTTGGAGCAGTTCAACCGCACGTTGCGACTTCTGCTTGTAGAACGGTTTAATCACCTCTGAACTCAGTTTAAGCAGATCACCTTTGCCAATGATGTGGTTTGCCAGCGCTGGACCAACACTGCCTGGAGCTAGGCTGATGATGCCGTTCATATTGGTTAATGCTTGCGTGATTTCTTCACTCGCAATCACAATGCCACAACGCACGCCCGGCAAGCCAAGTTTAGATAGGCTCATGCACAGGATGGTGTTTTCATTCCAGAACGGCTCGACATCTTCAAAGATGATGTTTGGGAAAGGTAGACCGTAGGCGTTATCGATAATCAGCGGAATGTTGTTCTCACGTGCTAGCTTGTCCAGCTTACGTACTTCTTCGTCTGTCAGTACGTTACCCGTTGGATTGGTTGGGCGAGACGCGCAGATTGCCGCAACAGAGTCATCGACGGTGAGCTGCTCAAAATCGACGTGGTATTTAAACAGACCGTTATCTAACAGCTCGATCTCTGGATGGTATGAGACAAAGATATCTTCATCAATGCCCGCATCACCATAACCGATGTACTCAGGCGCGATAGGCAGTAGAACCTTCTTGTGTGAACCGTCTGGCTGCTGACCTGCTAGTAAGTTGAACAAGTAGAAGAAGCCACTTTGGCTGCCGTTAGTTAGGCTGATGTTCTTCTCTGAAATATCCCAGCCGTAAGTTTCACGGAATAACTGAGCCAACGCTTTAACGAACGCGTCTTTACCCTGCGGACCATCATAGTTGGCGAGGGCAGCGACGAGCTCCCCACTGGCGAGCATTTCCTCACTGGCTTGGCGAAAGTAATCGAGCATGGCAGGAATGGCGGCTGGGTTACCTCCACCGAGCATGATGGCACCTGGTGTGCGCAGACCATCATTCAAATCGTCCATTAACTGCGTGATACCTGAATACTGATTAAATTTTTCACCAAACTTTGAGAACTGCATTTGTCGTTATACCTAATTCATTGTGATTGCTTTATGTGTCTTAACGCCAGTCTTTGACTGGTCAATAGGATAATCCTTGACCTTACCTTAATGTCTATACGACGCAAAGTGTGAATTAAGCCGAAAAAGAAAAAAGTGTGTCATCAAACCAGAGGTACGAGATAAAAAGGAAAAAAGAGCAACAAAAAAGGGAAGCAGATGCTTCCCTTTTACTTATCTCTTAATCACTTCGAAGAGTAATGAATTACTTTTGCAGCAAAGAAATGTCTGCGATCTGTAGGAACAGGTTACGCAGGTTGTTCAGTAGTGTTAGACGGTTCTTCTTAAGTGCTTCGTCGTCTGCCATTACCATTACGTTATCAAAGAAAGCATCAACTGGTTCACGTAGGTCAGCTAGCTTACTTAGGGCTTCTTGGTAGTTACCTGTAGCAAATGCTGGCTCTAGCGCTTCTGTCATTACTTCAACGCTTTCTGCTAGTGCTTTCTCTGCGTCTTCTTGTAGAAGTGCTAGGTCGATGTCTGCTGCTAGCTCGCCGTCGAATTTCGCTAGGATGTTACCTACACGTTTGTTCGCTGCTGCTAGAGACTCTGCTGCTTCTAGTTCACGGAAGTGTGAAACCGCTTTAACTCGTTGGTCGAAGTCTGCTGGTTTCGTCGGACGACGAGCTAGAACCGCTTGGATGATGTCTACGCTGAAGCCTTCGTCTTGGTACCAAGCACGGAACCGACCAAGCATGAACTCGATAACGTCTTGTTCAACGTTGTCGTTGGTTAGGCGGTCGCCAAACAGTGACTTCGCTTTCGCTACTAGGTCAACAAGATCTAGGTTGTAGCCGTATTCAACGATGATACGTAGTACACCTAGAGATGCGCGGCGTAGTGCGAATGGGTCGCTGCCTTTAGGCGCTTGACCAATACCGAAGATACCTACGATAGTGTCTAGCTTGTCTGCCATTGCAACTGCAGTTGAAACGCCGTTTGATGGCAGTTCATCACCTGCGAAACGAGGCATGTATTGCTCGTTCAGTGCTACTGCAACTTCTTCTGCTTCACCGTCGTGGCGAGCGTAGTGCATACCCATAACACCTTGAGTATCCGTGAATTCGAACACCATTGAGGTCATTAGGTCACATTTTGCTAGTAGACCAGCACGCTTTGATTTCTCAACGTCAGCACCGATTTGCTCAGCAATGTAGCCAGCAAGTTCTGTGATGCGGTCTGTTTTGTCTTTGATCGTACCCAGTTGCTTTTGGAAGATCGCTTGCTCTAGTTCAGGCAGACGGTCGATAAGCGGACGCTTACGGTCTGTGTTGAAGAAGAATTCTGCGTCCGCAAGACGAGGACGAACCACTTTCTCGTTACCTTCGATTACATAACTAGGCTCTTTTGATTCGATGTTCGATACGAAGATGAAGTTAGGTAGTAGCTTCTTGTTTTCATCGCCATTCTCATGTGAATAGACGGGGAAGTATTTTTGGTCACCTTTCATGGTGTACACCAACGCTTCAGAAGGCACTTTTAGGAACTCTTCTTCGAACTTCGCTGTTAGTACTACTGGCCATTCAACCAGAGACGTTACTTCTTCTACTAGGTCATCTCCTAGATCAGCGATACCGCCAACCGCTGATGCCGCTTTTTGTGCGTCGGCTAGGATGATTGCTTTACGCGCTTCGTAATCTGCCATTACTTTACCGCGCTCTTCTAGAATCGCAGGGTATTGTTCAGCAGAATCGATAGTGAACTCTTGCTCACCCATGAAGCGGTGACCACGGATAGTGCGGTCTGAAGCGACACCAAGGATCTCGCCTTCGATTAGGTCGCTGCCCATAAGCATGGTTAGCGTCTTAACTGGACGGATAAATTGAGTCGTTTTGTTACCCCAGCGCATTGGTTTTGCGATAGGTAGGTTTGCTAGTGCTTTCGCTGCAAGTTCAACTACGATCTCAGACGTTGGCTGACCTTTCACTTCTTGTTTGAACAGTAGCCATTCACCTTTGTCTGTAACCATGCGCTCTGCTTGGTCAACCGTGATGCCACAACCGCGTGCCCAGCCTTGAGCTGCTTTTGTTGGGTTGCCTTCCGCGTCAAACGCTGCAGAAACCGCAGGGCCACGCTTTTCAACAACTTTGTCAGACTGGCTGTCTGCTAGTGCTGCTACTTTTAGTGCAAGACGACGAGGTGCTGCGAACCATTTAACGCCTTCGTGAGCAAGCTCAGCGCCTTTTAGTTCTGCTTCGAAGTTTGCTGCGAATGCTTCAGCTAGAGTGCGAAGTTGCGTTGGTGGTAGCTCTTCTGTGCCTAGCTCGATTAGAAATTCTTTTGCCATGTTACTCTACCCCTTACGCTTGTTCTTTCTTACACATTGGGAAGCCAAGAGCTTCACGCGATGCGTAGTATGCTTCTGCAACTGCTTTAGTCAGGTTGCGGATGCGTAGGATGTAACGTTGGCGTTCAGTTACTGAGATCGCTTTACGCGCGTCTAGTAGGTTGAATGCGTGACCAGCTTTTAGAATGCGCTCGTAAGCAGGCAGTGGCAGTGGCTTTTCAAGCTCAAGCAGCTCTTTACACTCTTTCTCACACTGTTCGAAGAAACCAAATAGGAATTCAACGTCTGCGTGCTCGAAGTTGTAAGTCGATTGCTCTACTTCGTTTTGGTGGAAGATGTCACCGTAAGTCACTTTGCTGCCGTCTGGTGCGATGTTCCAAACTAGGTCGTAAACAGAGTCTACTTCTTGGATGTACATTGCTAGACGCTCGATACCGTAAGTGATCTCACCAGTTACTGGCTTACACTCAAGACCGCCAACTTGTTGGAAGTAAGTAAACTGAGTCACTTCCATGCCGTTTAGCCAAACTTCCCAGCCTAGACCCCATGCGCCTAGTGTTGGGTTTTCCCAGTTGTCTTCTACGAAACGGATGTCGTGAACAAGTGGGTCGACACCAAGAACCTCTAGAGAACCTAGGTACAACTCTTGGATATTGTCTGGCGATGGTTTTAGCGCTACTTGGAATTGGTAGTAGTGCTGAAGACGGTTAGGGTTTTCACCGTAACGGCCATCAGTAGGACGACGTGAAGGTTGTACGTAAGCTGTAGACATTGGCTCTGGGCCAAGTGCTCGTAGACAGGTCATTGGGTGAGAGGTACCCGCACCAACTTCCATATCTAGTGGTTGAACAATGGTACAACCATTTTGAGCCCAATAATCCTGCAGCGCGAGGATCATTCCCTGGAAGGTTTTGATATCGTATTTTTGCATAAGTCAGGTTCGCGCGATTCTCTTATTACTCGTGAATTCGTCTCTTTTTTTGTTGGTTTTTCTTGTCCCAACAATGGCGATTCAAAGTAATTACGGTTGAATAAATTAACAATCAAGTATACCCAGATATTGAGCATGGGAGTAGAGCTAATCTTGATTAATTCGTGGGCAATTTTCTCCTTTAATGGATTTTTACCGCTTTATCTGCTGAATTTTTCCTAAAAGGGAGTTTTCACTGGCTTTCACTCTTGAGGTGATGAGGAAACATGGCTAGAATTGCGCTTGTCTTTGGGGAGTAGCTTACTCGATGAAATGTCTTTTTCATCCAGTTCGTTCGTCAACATAATTGGTGCAAAATCACCATGGCGTTCGAGACTCATCAACCCGATGAGTTTAGCAAGACCTTAGACAAATCATCATGAACCGGGGTGGGGCGTGAGATTTGTCTTAGGTTAAAAATAATTATCCCGCCCCAATGAGCATGTCGTGAGCGTTTTAGCTATTTCAATTACTACTGTAGCGTTAGCAGAAATTGGCGATAAGACCCAATTGCTATCTCTATTACTTGCCAGTCGTTACCGCAAGCCAATCCCTATTATTGCAGCAATCTTTTTGGCAACCATTGCCAACCACGCTTTGGCTGCATGGTTAGGTGTGGTGGTGGCCGATTATCTTTCGCCTGAAGTTCTCAAATGGGTGCTGGTGGTCAGTTTTGTCGCCATGGCGGCTTGGGTGTTGATCCCAGATAAACTGGATGACGATGAGCAGATCTCCAACCGTGGTCCATTCATTGCCAGTTTTATTGCTTTCTTCGTTGCGGAGATTGGCGATAAGACTCAGATTGCGACTTCTATCTTGGGTGCGCAATACGCAGATGCATTGAGTTGGGTGATTCTTGGCACCACGATTGGTATGCTGCTGGCGAATGTACCTGTGGTCCTGATTGGTAAATTGTCGGCCGATAAGATGCCTTTAGGGTTGATTCGTAAGGTGACCGCATTCCTGTTTATCGCGTTGGCTATTGGAGCGGCATTGTTCTGATTTGTTGCACGCAAAATAGTGTGAATTATCAATAGCTAGTGAAGTAATACACAACTTCAAACTCTGACTCAAAATCGTTCAAGACCGTGACGGGTGACATATTAGTGTCATACTTGTCATGGTAATTTAATGGTGTGAATGATAGCGAGAGGGCAAAGGTATGCTTACACGTTACATGGGGATGACCCCAAAGAGTCAGAGTTATTTATTCACCTTTGGTTTGGCGCTTTGCTTACTAGCAATGGTGCTGACTGATATGTGGCTGCCAATTGTAGCAGGGTCCTTTATTCTTACTGGTTTAACGGTAGAAGCATGGATTCGGGTCGCTCATATCATTCCGATGCATGAGGAAATGCGTGCAATGCGGAAACAACTAAACAAGCTACAATCTGAAGTTCGCACACTAGAATACGATGAATAAACAAACGGCAGCCTATTGGGCTGCCGTTTTTGATCTTGCTGAGATTATTCCAAACCTTTCTTGATCAGGTACTGGTATGGAAGTTGTTCCGTTTGTGCCGCTATCAACTGGTGATCCATAAATCGGCAGAAACTCGGGATATCTCGAGTCGTAGATGGGTCGTCCGCTTTCACTAGCAATACTTCACCATCTTGCATGTTTCGAATTGTCTTCCTGACCATCATCACTGGCTCTGGGCAGCGTAATCCTTCCGCCTCTAATGTTTTGGTCGCCAGTTCAGGATTAAAACTCATAGTGTGATTCTCGTAACTAACTGAGCATTGAATTTTACTTTCGTTGAAAAAATATTCAATAACCACTTGGCAAACCGAATTTTTTGATTTACCTTAAATTAACAATTTGGTAACAACTGGCAAGGAGAGACGATGTTAACAGCGTTAGACAGACTAACCATCTATTCGGTTTTATGTTTCATCTCGTTCTGTGCATTGGTACTTAGGACGCCAGGTGAAACCTCATTGATGCCTCTCGTAGGCATGAGTGCAACAATTATTGGGATTTGGATTGAGATGCACAAATGGTCAGGTGCATCTGAGCAAGAAAATTAGCGCTTCTTGCTGTAATCGGAACCTATTGATATACCGCTCACCAAGTTTAACGACACTTCATTCCGACACTATCCCCATTTTTCTTGGGCTTCCCCGCTGAAAGGCGGGATTTTTTTTGCCTGAAGAGTACAATTTATCTAAATCCCCTACATGTTAAGTGGCAAATCGTGGAATTAGAAGACATCTATCGTCGAGATCTGAACTTATTGGTTGCGTTACGTGTGCTGATCGAAGAGAGCAGTGTAAGTAAAGCTGCAACGCGTCTCAATTTAAGCCAATCGGCAATGAGTCGTGTACTAGGGCGTTTACGTGACCTGCTTGGTGACCCACTGTTTACTCGTCAAGGCCAGCACTTGATCCCAACCCAAAAAGCGTTAGAAATCGATCGCTCTTTGGGTGAGCCGCTGGAATCACTGCGCCAATTGCTTTCTCCACGCGAGTTTGATCCACGCAGTTGCGATCAAACGTTTAATATCGCGACAACTGATTACGCGATGCAAACCATTCTACCTTTCGCTTTGCCACGTATCTATAAGGAAGCGCCGAACGTGTCGTTTAACTTCTTGCCGCTGCAACATGACCGTTTATCTGATCAATTAACATACGAAGGTGCGGACTTAGCGATTTGTCGTCCTACAGGTCCAGTGGAACCATTACGAAGTGAAGTGTTAGGGCGAGTTGGTGTGTTGTGTCTGCTCTCTAAGCAGCATCCGCTAGCTGACAAAGAGATGAGTCTGGATGATTATCTCAGTCACCCGCATGCCATGATCGCCATCAGTGATGGGGTTAAAGCGCTGATTGAACAAGCGCTCGTGGAGAAGCCGCAACGTCAGATGGTATTGCGCGCTTATCACTTGGAAGCGGCGCTGGCGATTGTTGATACTTTGCCAATCATCATTACCGTACCAGCCGATTTAGCGTACTTGGTTGCTGATCGTTATGACTTGGTGGTGAAGCCATTACCATTCCAATTCACGCCGTTTGAATATTCGATGATTTGGCATGCTCGTTGCGAGCACTCTCCCGCTCAAGAATGGTTGCGTGCGGTGGTTCGAGAAGAATGTAGCCGTCTTATTGCCAAACGAATTGAAGATATGGGATTGGACTAATTTTTCCTAGAATCCAAATAGCAAAAAGCCGGGTGATGACCTGTCTCTTATAC